>JAILQK010000049.1 GCA_024699045.1 Lachnospiraceae bacterium
GTTCACAGCTTATCTCTTCCCAGGTCAGGTCATCTCTTTTATTATCCAATCTAAAATAATCTCCTGTCGTGTGTTCAAAAACTTCGGATCCGATCTAAAACAATCTCTTGTCGTGTGTTTAAAAACTGCGGATACGATCTATATTGTACCACGAAGCATGGCGCACCACGAGCGATATCGTATCACTGAGCGCGTCATGCCGCCGAATCCCATAGTACCGCTGATCCTCTCCTGTTACAAGAAAGGGATGAAAATGTAAAATATGTGTTGACAAATTATATTTTGTAAAATATAATAACGTTAATCGATGAGAAACACAGTGAGAAACACAGCGAGAAATACAGATTTGTCTAAGGAGGTAATACAGATGGGATTTTATGATCAGAGCGTAAGCGCACCCGACGGTACAGAGGTTTCGATGAAGGATTACGAAGGTAAGGTGGTGCTTGTCGTAAATACAGCTACAGGATGCGGATTTACTCCACATTATAAGGATCTTGAGGAGATGTACGAGAAATATCATGATAAGGGCTTTGAGATCGTGGACGTTCCCTGCAATCAGTTTGCGGGACAGACTCCGGGGACGGATGATGAGATCCACGAGTTCTGTACGCTGAAGTACAAGACTCAGTTTCCGCAGATGAAAAAATCCGATGTGAACGGAGAAAATGAGCTGCCTCTTTTCGGATATCTTAAGGAACAGAAAGGATTCGAGGGCTTCGGCAAGGGACCTACGGCTCTGGCGATGAACACGATGCTCAAAAAGCTGGATAAGGATTATATGAACAATCCCGATATCAAGTGGAACTTCACCAAATTCGTGATAGACCGGGAAGGCAATGTGGTTGCGAGGTTTGAACCCACGGTAAAGATGGCCAAGGTCGATAAATGTGTCTCAGAGCTGATCTGAGATCATGACCGGATCTGATCAAAGATCCGCAAGATCATAATCAGGGGTAACGTAGATGTCGTATTCGGGATGAAGCGCAGAAACGTTATCCCTTATTTTTCGGCATATCGCCGATTTATCCGGAGCATCAAAATCAAGGACAAGATCAAATCTCATCGTCCGCTCCGGCTTATTCAGGTAAAACCCGTGAAGCTGAAGTACATATTGTTCGGCAAGGGCGAGCTTTGTGACCTCTTCTCTGATGCTTATGACGTCCTCGTCCCTTGTGTTGATCGAGTAGATCGAAAGGCCGGTCATCGCTATACCGTAAAGGGTGTAAACTCTTTCGGTTATCCGGCGTATAAGAAGATCGATCTCATCGGCGGTCATGGTATCTGGGATCTCGATATGAGCGGATCCCACATGTGTATTCGGTCCGTAGTTATGAACGACAAGATCATAAACTCCGTATACTTCCGGGAATTCACATATACAGCTTCTGATATTTCTGGCGGTCTCGGCATCTATCCGCTCTCCGAGTATCTCACTTGTAGTCTCCCGCAGGATATCATATCCTGCTTTTATTATGAAAAGTGAAATGATCGCGGCAAGGTAAGGCTCCGTACGGATGCCGGTAGTCATGAAAAGGATAGCGGCGGCAAGGGTCGATGCCGAAAGGATCGCATCGCTTATCGCATCTTTTCCGGAAGCTACGAGAGAATCGGAATTGACCTCATGTCCGACCTTTCCGGTGTATCTGCCGAGGACCAGCTTTACTATGATAGCCGCGGCGACCACTATGAGAGTGGCAGCAGAGTAGTCGGGAGTTTCGGGGGTCAGGATCTTTTTTACGGATTGGAACAGGGCCGTCAGGCCGGCATAGGTCACTATGATACCGATCACAACAGCGCTCAGGTATTCGATGCGTCCGTGCCCCAGGGGATGTTTGCGGTCGGGCTCTTTGGAAGCAAGCCGCGTCCCTATTATAGTGATAAGAGATGAGAGCGCATCGCTCATATTGTTGACGGAATCAAGGATTATCGCAACGGAATTTGAGAGTGTGCCTACGGTGGCTTTGAAAGCAGCCAGCAGGATATTCGCGATGATGCCGATGATACTTGTCCGGATGATCTTTTGTTCTCTGTCGTTATCTGTATTCATGATGAATAGTATAGCAGAGCATATGTGAATTATAAAAGACTAACCTTAATACAGGACATTGTGCAGGACATTGCACACATCGCGCGACATCGCGGAGTTAATGTGATAGAATCAACTGACACGGGACATATCACCGCAGGCACCCGGCGCCGAAGGAAGAACCGAAGTAAGAACCGAAGTAAGAACCGAGGGAAGAACCGAGGGGTGATGCGGAGATATTCGATGCCCTTTATTGGATCATATAATAACGGATAACGGAGACAGATGATCATGGCAAACGGACCAAGAGCAAGAGAAAAAAGGATCACGGAAGGAGGAAAAGGCGTAAACCTGCGCGGGCGGACCGGAATGGGACAGACCGGATCCGGATCGGCGATGGAAAGCGGAGGCAGCTCACAGGGCAGCTCACAGGGCGGAGGCAGCTCACAGGGCGGCTCACAGGGCGGAGGACGAAGAAGCGGCGGAAGCTCCTACGGCGGGGGCAGCGGAAGCTCCTACGGCGGCGGACAAAGAAGCGGCGGAGGCGGTGGAAGCAAGCTTGGGATAATAATAGCTCTTATCGTGGTACTGCTCGGCGGAGGCGGCGCCGGGATATCGACACTGGTCGGGGGCGGTGACAGCGCGGCTTACAGCGACGGGGGCGCATACGATACCCAGCAGACCCAGCAGACCCAGCAGGGATCATCAGGGGATATGCAGACAGGAGGGAGCGGGGGAGGACAGACGTCTTCCGGGACCCAGGGATCGTCTGCGGAACAGGATCCTTATGCGGCGTTTGCCGGTATTTTCGGAAATGTGAGCAATACTTCGACCGAATGGACCGGGGAGAAAAACACCGGAAAGCTTGATACGTCAGTGGATCCTTCGGCAAGGGAGAGATATACAACGATCAAGGGCGGCGGAGCCGACACGGTTACGATCATGGTCTATATGTGCGGGACCGACCTGGAGTCCAGAAACGGAATGGCGACCAATGATCTTACCGAGATGACGAGGGCGAGACTCTCCGACAAAGTCAATCTCCTTGTCTACACCGGAGGCTGCAAAGGGTGGAAGAATAATGTCGTAAGCAGCAGGACCAATCAGATATATCAGGTGAAGGACGGAGGACTTGTCTGCCTCGAAAAGGATATGGGGAGCAAGGCGATGACCGATCCCGCAACGCTGACGGAATTTATCAGATACTGCGGCGGAAACTATCCTGCGGACCGCAACATGCTCATATTCTGGGATCATGGCGGCGGATCGATCTCGGGCTACGGGTATGATGAAAAGAATAAGACGAGCGGTTCCATGTCCCTTGCGGGGATCAATACCGCATTGAAGAACGGCGGGATCAAATATGATTTCATCGGTTTTGATGCATGTCTTATGGCTACGATAGAGACCGATCTGATGGCGGCTTCATATGCGGACTATATGATTGCCTCCGAAGAGACCGAGCCCGGAGTGGGCTGGTATTATACCGACTGGCTCACGGCGCTGTCTGCGGATACTTCCATGCCGACCATAGAGATCGGGAAAAACATCGTCGATGATTTTGTGAATGTGTGTGCGAAAAACTGCAGGGGGCAGAAGACGACGCTTTCGGTCGTGGATCTCGCCGAACTGTCACAGACCGTTGGGGATGAGTTCAAGGCTTTCTCCCATAACACTACGGAGATGATCAAAGGGGGAGAATACAAGGCTGTTTCCGATGCAAGGAGCAATTCCCGTGAATTCGCATCGACCACAAAGATAGACCAGATCGATCTCGTTAACTTTGCGCAGGGACTCGGGACGGAAGAAGGAAAGGCTCTGGCCGAGACGCTTCTTTCGGCGGTAAAGTATAACCAGACTTCCGGTAACATGACCGATTCCTATGGCATATCGATCTACTTCCCTTACCGGAAGACCTCATCCGTGAGCAAGGCCGTAAACACCTATGACGAGATAGGTCTGGATTCGCAGTATTCCGACTGTATCCGGGAATTTGCGAGTCTGGAGCTTTCGGGACAGGCTGCCTGCGGGGGGAATGAATACAGCGGCACGATCCCTTCGCCGCTGACAGTGCTGCTTGGCGGTTCCGGGAGCGCAGGAGGATCGGCGCAGGGACTTGAACAGATGACTGAGCTTATCTCGATGTTCTCCGGAATGTCCGGAACCTCGGATATATTCAGCGGACGCAGTCTGTCGGACGAGGATACGGCAGAATATATTCAGAATAACAGATTCGACGGGAGTCAGCTTGTCTGGAAGAAGGCGGAGGACGGAAACAGCTACATGACCATCCCTGCGGGCCAGATGGAACTCATCCATTCCATAGATCTCAACATGTTCTATGACACCGGAGAAGGCTATGCCGATCTGGGACTGGACAATCTGTATTCTTTTGATGAAGAGGGAAACCTGGTCCCCGATGTGGATGGCACCTGGATCTCGATAGACGGGCAGCCGGTCGCTTACTATCATACCGATACGGTCGATGACGGTGAGGAATACACCATAACGGGGTATGTCCCGGCGCTTTTGAATAAGGAACGGGTAAAGCTGATATTGATCTTTGACAATGAAAATCCCTACGGATATGTCGCAGGGGCCGATCCCGATTACGATGCGGAGACGACCGAGACGGTGTCGAGAGGACTTATTGAACTCAAGGACGGAGACACGCTGGAATTCCTGTGCGATCTGTATAAATATGACGGTAAACTGGATGACAGCTACTATCTGGGGGATCCGCTCACCGTCGACACGTCAAAGCTTGAGATAAGCAATACCGCCGTTGGTGACGGGGAAATCCTGGCGCTGTACAAATTTACGGACATCTACGACCAAAGCTACTGGTCAGAACCGGTCACCAGATGATCGGGGAGGCCGGAGCGCCTGCGAGCCGGAAAGCTTTGAGTATCAGGGGGTGATATGAACGCTATCAAAATACTTGACGTTTTGTGGAGCAGAGGATAAGCTTAAACTGGAACGAAACCGGTCTTATTATGACACGACCGTGATTCCGGCAGAAAAAACAGGAGGAGAATATGGGAGACGTATTAAATTTCAAATGTCCGTGTTGTGCGGCTGCATTGAATTTCAGCGGCAAGACCGGAGAAATGACCTGTGAGTACTGTGGGGCGAGCTTTACGATGGAGCAGGCCCGGGAGGCTCAGGCTGCAGAGGAGACAGATGCATCCAGTTCCGATATGACCTGGGCCACATCCGAACAGCTCATGATACGTGATGAGGAGGGCAAGCTGACGGGATACAAGTGCCCTTCCTGCGCGGCGGAAATGGTGGCGGATGAGAATACCGCCGCTACGGAATGTCCGTATTGCGGAAATCAGGCGATAATCCCGCAGTCATTCGACGGAATATACAGACCGGATCTGGTGATCCCGTTTGCCCTTGATAAAGAAGAGGCGAAGGAAAAGCTGAAGGATTTCACAAAAGGCAAGAAGCTGCTCCCGAAATCCTTCACGGAAGGAAACCGCATAGAGGATATAACGGGACTGTACGTTCCTTTCTGGCTGTACAGCTGTCATGCCTCCGGAGAGATGACTTATGATGCGGTAAAGAGCAAGAGCTGGGAGGATTCAAACTTCAGATATACCAAGAAAGACCATTATAATGTTGTCAGAGGCGGAGACATGGATTTTTCAAGGATCCCGGTCAAGGCTGCCACACAGATGGATGAGGCGACGATGGATTCTCTCGAACCGTATGATTACTCCAAGGCTGAAGAATACAATGCGGCCTACTTCAGCGGATATCTGGCGAACCGCTATGATGTGGAGGAGGCCGAGGCACAGCCTAAGGCAAACGACCGTGTGACAACGACATTTAAGGATAAGATCAAGAGCATCGTCAACGGATATACAGAGGTTACCGAAAAGAATGAATCCATACAGCTTTCGGAGGCCAAAGCCGAGTATGCAATGCTTCCGGTCTGGATGATGACAACAAAGTTCAACGATGAATCCTATACATTCGGGATCAACGGACAGACAGGAAAGATGGTCGGTTCACTGCCTGTCGACAAAGGTCTTTATTGGAAGTTCTTTGCGATCGCCACGGTCATAAGCATGATCGTCCTTCAGGTGTTCTGTTACTTTATGGACGGGTTTAATCTTACCGGAGAGGCCATCGCGCTCGTGATCGCGGTCGTGATCGGATTCATCTATGTATCCGTACTCAAGGGCGCCATGAATACCGTTCATATCCAGAAAAGCGCGGAGGAATACTTCGTGGACGGCTCGTTTGAAACCGGCAGGAAAGTGGACCGGTTTACTTACTCGAAGACCGATAAGACGGCAAAGCCCAAGAGCTCGTGAGAATCTGCTTGCAATAATAAAACTGTTTTAGTATAATCTTTGCGTTGTGTCCGATCGCACAGCGCAAAGATTTATAAAGGGGAATGATGCAATGGCTAGCCTGGCGGTCTCCAAAACCGTTCATCTGGGTTCGAATCCCAGTTCCCCTGTACCCTTAAGGGGCGCACAGATACAGTGCTGTCCGGCGGGGCATGACTGAAATCACAGTAACAACAGAAATTCTGCAGTCCGATTGAATCCGGATTGCATTTTTTTATGTTCAGACTGAAGAAAAGGATGAGATATTATGACCTGTGTAGGAAGAAGGAAATCAGAACACCTGGTGAATTTTATGCTTAGAAATTCACTGGATCAGATGGCCGGGATCTTATAATCGATAACGAACCTTTTGTCAGAGGGGAATGTGGATATATTCTGTACAGCTCAAAAACAGATTCCGGAATAATGCGGTAATCATATATGACAGGACATCCTGCTAAAGAAATGGATGATCCCGGAACCGGATCAACCATTCCTGAATCGGATCAACCATTCCTGAATCGGATCGTTTTCAGACAGATCAGTCGTTTTCAAAAAGCGGGGTGGAGAAGTATCTCTCTGCCGTATCGGGAAGCACAGTCACCACCGTTTTTCCTTTGCCGAGCTTTTTGGCAAGCTTAAGCGCTGCGGCTACGTTGGTTCCGGAACTGATCCCGCACATTATGCCTTCCTTGCGGGCGAGATCCTTAGCTGTGCTTATGGCTTCATCATCCGTGACGATATAGATGTCATCATATATGGAACGGTTCAGGTTCTTGGGGATGATCCCGTCTCCGATGCCCATCTGGAGATGAGTTCCTATATTTCCGCCGGCAAGGATCGCTGCGTTCTCGGGTTCCACTGCCCAGATCTCAATGTCGGGGTACTGAGCTTTAAGAGTTTCACCGATACCGCTTATCGTGCCTCCGGTCCCTATTCCCGAACAGAATCCGTGTATGGGGCCGGCAACCTGCTCCAGTATCTCAAGTCCGGTATGATGCTTATGGACTCTCGGATTGGCAGGGTTTTCAAACTGCTGCGGTATGTAGACTTTCGGGTCTTCTTCTGCCATCTTCAGAGCGGTTTTCAGGCACTCATCCATGCAGGCTCCGATATCTCCCGCATCATGTATCAGGATCACCTGTGCGCCGTAATGCTTTACGAGAAGCCTTCTTTCCTCGCTTACGCTGTCGGGCATTATTATCCGGGTCTCATAACCCATGACTGCGCCGATGAGGGCAAGTCCTATGCCCTGATTTCCGCTGGTGGGCTCTACAATGACAGTGTCATCATGAATGATCCCGTCTTTTATGGCGTGCCTGATCATATTGTATGCAGTACGTGTCTTTATGGAACCGCCTACATTAAGGCCCTCGTATTTTACAAGCACTTCCGCTGCGTCCGGGTCAGTATTCATCCTGTTCAGTCTTATTATCGGGGTGTGTCCGATATACTCCAGCACATTATCACAGATCATTTCGATTTAATCTCCTTTACATACTGCTGTATATAATCCAGCGCTGAACATTATATCATCATAACGGTTTATAAGTCAGCGTTAAACACTATATCATCAAAACCGGAAATAATACAAAAGAATTTGGCAGCTGAATGTGATATGGACAGTTTCATTTGTGTGGTGGTATTATAAAAACACCGTTTTTTTGAGAATATCACATCGAAAGTGGTACCGGATGAACGGGAGTTGCCGGGAGTGATTTCATGAGTGTCATAGAGATTACGGAAGAGAATTCTTTTCAATACGAGGGACAGGTCCCCAGGAACTTTCTTAATGATCTGGGACGGAGATATCACAGGGGGATGGCATGTGAAGCAGGCAGCATCGATACCCCCCCTACAATGATATTTTGGAAGATCATTAATCTGGAGGATGACAATGTTCCCACCGAAGCTGAGATCCTGTGTTTTACGGCAGAGGATGAATCAGAGGGGGAGGAACTTCTTGCAGCATTCTTTCAGGAGACGGAAAGCGATGGCGCAGAGCGGGTAACCTTTGAGCTGGAAAGCTTAAGTCCGACCGAGGAGAAGCTGCTTTCCGGGGCCGGTTTTGAGATAACTGAAGAAGAGAGCCGGGATATCCGTGTTACGATCGAGGAACTTTCAGCCCTCGGTTTTAATCAAAGGGAAAAGTATCTTCCCGATTACATAAAATGCCTGTCCGAACTGAGTGACAGACAATTCAAGGCCGGTATAATGGAGTGCGCCTTTCATGGTATGTACGGACTTTCGGACGATCTGCCGTTTCTTTCGATGACGCATTACGATCCGTATATTTCCAGCTGTATCATAACAGACGATAAAGTCAACGGCTTTATCCTTGTCAATAAGGTCATGAGTGGGGAGTTTATTGTTGAACTCCTTTTTTGCATGCCGCCCGATGCGTCAAGGAATCTGCTGAACATGATGAGGTTTTCCATCCGTGAGGCAATGGAGCTGTGTGATATGGATGATACGGTGATCCTCAGAAGACACAATAAAGCGACATACGAACTGGTCAAAAGACTGTTTCCCGACAAAAAAGGCGACGGTGTATTGAAGGGGGGGAAAACGGTATGATCATAAAAGACATTCTGACCGCTCTGTTATCTTACTCTTCATCGGGAGATAATACAGTCGATATAATCTTTTTTATATCCTCAGTGACACTGCTATTGGTATCGGCCATAGCGATGGCGTTCCTGCTCATTTCCAATCCGAACATAAGGCTTCGGAAAAGACCGGAGGACAGGTTTATGTTCTGGGAGTCCGTACTGGTCTTTATTCTTCTCTCGGCAGACCTCATATGCAGTCTGACCACTTTTTTTGACGGAAAATGGATCGATCTTCTTTATTACATAGTGGGGTCGACAGAAGAGCTGTGTTATATGCTGGTTGTACTGCAGTGGCTGGTATTTGTGGATTACAGCCTTTACAGAAGCATGGATCATATCAGACGCAGATACAGACATGCGATCATTCCCATTGTCATCGTAATGACGGCGGATATCCTCCAAAGCGGAGTTTACTTTGTGATGGGAGATCTGAACGGAAAAATGCTGGATTATATGAATATACTGCAGTATTGCAAGCTGGGAGTAGAGCTTTGGTATATTTTGATCGCAGTTCGTCTGGTAAAAAATCACGGGAAGGAGACCCGTACACCAAAGTTCCTGAGAATCGAGGCATTTATTATCCCGTTCATCCTAAGCTGCCTGTTCCGTCTCTATGATGCATCCTTTGTGACATTGGGTATCATCCTGACTTACGGATCGATCCGGAGACGTGACAGTTATCTGGATCATGACACGGGATTCTACAATCGTGAGTATCTTGATTATCTGGGAAGATACCGCGATCAGAAGGGATATAAGGGTGGAAGCGGTATGATCATCACCGCAAAAGGGCACGGAAAGGAGATCGTCGAACTGCTCAGGGAGCTGAAGCCTTCAGACAGTGAGGTCTTTGTTCTGGGCGATGACCGCTTTCTTCTGCTCAGCGAGTCTGTCCGCAGCTCTGCGGTCGATATGGCGGTCAGGACTCTGACAGAAGCCGCGGGGGCATCCGAAGATGCATTCATTCCCGAGATAATTACGGCTGAACGGAGAAGTGACGAATCGGCTGTCGGATTTATGAACAGGTTAACATCGGGAAATGCCTGAAAGTATTTTCCTGCCAGACACATGAACAGGAACGTATAAAGTGAGGAAAGGAGCACTGCAGGATAATGGATGAATTTAAAATAATAAAGATCACGAGGGAACATGCGTTTGAAATGTCCGGAATGCTGCCGCAGGATGTTTTATGGGCGCTGAGGGATGATCTTCCCGTTACGGCTCTTGCCGTGGCGAAGGGAAATACAGTCGCAGGCGCTTTATCCGGCGCGGCAAACGGAGATTTCTTTGATATATCCTCGATCTATGTGGCTAAAGACTACAGGAGACAGGGCGCAGGCACAGCGCTTATGAAAAAACTGTTTGAGCTTTTAGATGAAGAAGAGCTTATGGTCAGGGCCGAGTATGATCCAAGACCTCTGCAAAGGGATACGGTCGAAGAAAAGGATTCGCTGGAGCCCTTTTTTATCGCACTTGGCCTTACTGAAGAGGAAATCACATATCCTTCGTATATCTCGGAGCCTCTGAAGCGATTTACCGGAGATATAGAGAGAACCGATAAGAGCGGCGGAAAGATAATGAGATTTTTACGCGCCGATAAGGAGCTTTTGAAGGAGCTTGCCGACAATGAAGACGAAAACGGGACAGGAGATACCGGTGATGGCAGGAAGCCGTCATGGAGTCTGCTGGCAGAGACCGTGGACGAGTATCTCAGCCTGTGCAAGGTTAAAGATGACAAGATCGTAGCCTATGTCGCTGTCGACACTGCATTAAGGGAGCCGGTCGAAATATCCGCCGTGTGGTTCACGGAGGAGGATATAAGCGATATGAAATGGATGCTTTCAAAGGTTATCGAAGGGCTGAATAAAGAATACGATCCGGATACGGAGATCGTGATGCTCGCCATGGGACCCGGGGCGCAGGATACGGTCAGAGCGGTCTGCCCGGAGGCAGGATTTTTATCGAAACGCTTTGTAAGACAATATTACGAGGAAATATAGGACCGTAGAAGAGCTTTTTTGCACTCAAAGAAAGGGAGTATGGGATATGGGTTTACAGGATAAGAACAAAGAAAAAGTCGGAAATAAAGAGTCGGTATTTCGTACCAATACATTTGCCGGACCAAAGAGCAAAATGCTCGATCAGCAGGATGCATTCCGGACCTCGAGAAAAGGGACTATACCGGGGCCTGTCAAGAAAACAGACAAGGCCGCCAAAAAGGATCTGAAGCAGCCGGAAGAAAAAATCCGTAAGGTCGGAAATATCGAAGCTGACGACAAGTACTTCGAGCGGATGCTTGCAAACTCATCGGATAAAAATCTTGCGCTGAAGATAAGAGAGGACGATCTTGCGGGCTGGGAAGGATATAGCGAAGTTGCGAGCTCTTCTTACATCCAGAAACGTCCGACGGCAAGACAGGACAAGCTTTTCGGATCGTCGGAAAATTCGCTCATTAAGGCCGCAAAACGGACATTCAGAAATGCGGATCTGTGTACGGTGCGTGAGAGAATAGCGCTGACCGACTATTTTAACAAACATCCTCTCGGATCCGATCCGACAGAGGGCGCGGAGGATGAGGTAAGAGACAGTAAGCTTACGAAATACATAAATTCGCTGCTTAATTTCAACTTTGATGCAACGTGTCTGACCGATGACTATCTTTCTCAGCATATTGCTGAAGTCTATGGCTTCAGCCAGAGATTATGCAAGTATAATAATCTGAAAAAACAATATCCGAATTTCTTTAACTCCATTCCGGAGACCAAGAGGATCTCACTCGATCTATGGGCAGAGTCGGCAACCTCCTTAAGACAACTGCTGGAGGCTCATATACACTTGCACGGTATAGAATTACCCGATAGAAAGAACAGGAATGAGAATGTGTCTTTGTGGCAGGAAGACCCGATTAAGGCTTTAAGGCACAGGACGCGTGAACTTGAGAAAAACGCCTACGAACAGAAGCACAGGGAGTTCATAAAGACCGCTTTTGATGAAAAAGAATTAAAAAGGGCAAAGCTGATAAGCAAACACAGAACTCTGGTCGAATCGGAGGAAGCCATTAAGGAGCTGAAAGAAAGACTTCTTCTGAATGAGGACACAAAAAAGTATTACGGGGATCAGGTAAATACGGCTTTAGAAGAGATAAACAAGGCAGAGACCCTGCGTAGCTCTTTTGCCAGAGAACAAAGGGCCAATCTGCAGAATAAGGCTGCAAGTTTTACGGATATAAAGAAAACGACCAGAAAGATATATCTGTGCACAAAGCACATCGAGCAATATACAAATTATCTGTATTTCCTTGACGGGCATCCGGAGTTCGCTACCAAAGAGCTGTCCGAGTTTCTCGTAAGAGAGAAGCATGAAGATCTTCTTGAACCCATAAAGTTCAGGGCGGAACTCAACTGTATAGAGGAGGGGCTGTTTATAAATCAAAGGATAAAAGAAAAAGCTCCTTACAATAAAAAAATCAAGGCTCCCCAAATTACAATGGAGCAGTTTTACGAAAAGAAAAAGATCTATGAAGAAGGTAAAGCGAAATCCGAAGGTTTTAAGAAACTGGAGGATGCCGCATCAGCGAAGATGGAGGCCGCAAAACAGAAGGCAAAAATATTTGCCAAAGAGAATCATCTGGTCAAAAACGAAAGCAGATTTGCAACCTGTTTCTGTGATCCCAAGGGGGAGTTTATCAAAACCGATGAGGATTATATGTATGTGTGTCTTGCATCCGCATACAAGCCCACTGATGCGACTCCGAAGGAGGTAAGAAAAATAATCGCCGAGAAGGGGATAAAGCCATATGTGGATATGATCTTAAGTATCAAAAATGATCAATTTAAAGATTATGATCTTGGAAATGGCGCGGATTATAACGCAGAAGACTATTTCAGGAAGAAAACGATCATACAGCTCGGAATGGATATGGGATCCGTTCTGAATACCATGAACAAGTTTGATTATTCCGTCTCCGATGATGACTATGTAAAGCTGAAAGCTTTCGGGGTACTGGATCAGGGCTTTGCCACCAGTCTGAGCAACTATGAGAAGCTGACGAAATATCCGATTTTTAATCTTCTTGCAAAGGACGGGAGGTTAACACAGGACCCGAATGAAATCTACGATAACGTGTTTTTTGAGGCACACAATAACAGAGACGCGATAAGCAATCCCGAAGTAAAGGCTTACACGGATAAATACTCACGCGAAAAACTTGGATATGAGGTGGACTATATAAGACCCCAAATGGGCGAAGCCGCAAGTGCTGATATCTCTGCCCTGATGGCTGAACATATAAATGCTCTCCGTGTACTGCAGAGTGTGCGCGGAAAAGAAAATGCCGATCTGGAAGCAGAATACAAGAAGGCTGAGGCCCAGATACGGAAATCCCTCAAAACAGAAAAACAGATGCTTGATTCCGAGTTTGAGTCCGAGAAAGCGGAGATGAAGGTATATTTTCCCAATGCCACGGATGATATGGCCAGAACCCGTTTTGCCTTGAAAAAGCAGATCAAAAACCATGATCTCAGGATGACGGATGAGCAGATAACACGATGGAAGAGAGCCTTTAATTTGAAATCGAGCTCATCCGGCGCAGCAGACATCCGGTCTTTTAAGTGCCTCTTAAAGCCGGTGGAAAGGGATACAAATAATAAAGCCGTTAAAAGCGAATATCTGAACAACTATCTTGAAAACCAACAGGATATCAATGATTATCTTGCCGGTGGAGAGAGCAGAAAGAGAGTGGTGAAAAAGTTTGCGCTTGATATCCTTGATCTCGGTATCACCCGTGAGCATATGACGAAGGATTATATAGATAAAAACATCCTGGAAATGAATGATAAAAGCGTGAAGCTTAACTCGTTCTTAAATATAGCAAAAGAGTTCGAGGATTTCCTTGAAAGCGATGAGTTTACCGAGGATCAACGCGACCGCTTTCGCATGATATTTACATATAGTCAATACCTCCCGATCCTTAACCAGGTAGTAGGAGTGACCAGAGAAAGCTACGGCCTTGATCAGCAAGGAAATCAACTCGAAAACAAGTCGCTTAAGACCAATGCTGAAAAGGCGAGATGGCAGGCAGAAAAGATCCAGACTTTACAGGAACTCCAGGAAGGTAGCTATACGCTGCTTGGAGAGAAGTTAAAAGCACAGGACGAGATGGAGAACAAATTCAATAACAGCTCCAAGGAGATCAAGGACAGGGTAAGGAACCTGTCTAAAATACATGCCGTCATACACCATAATAATATGGACCATAACGCGAGAGTGATGCAGTTCAGGGAGAAATATGACAGTGAGAAGAAAAAACAGGATGAGCGCTGGAAGAAATATAATGCCGAAACAGATCCTGCAAAGCGCGCAGAGCTGAAAAGGGAATGGAACACAGGTACAATAAAACTCAACGAATTATATGTACAGTATGGCTTTGATAATAACAGTACGACAAATATCTGGGATAAAGATGACGGGCCGTCCGGAGAACTGGTGAAGTATTCTCTGGGACTGATCACGGCAGACAAATTAAGTGATAAGGCTAAGATCTTTGCCGATGATAACGGAATTGCCATGTTTACCGCTGAGGAAATCAAACAGGCGCGGTTTGCTGATGATAAGGCGAATATAACAGGGAAGTTCGGGGATGTGAGCGATGAGGTCATAAACACAAGGCTCAAAATACACGACTGGCATGACGGTTTTATCAATGCTTTTTCGAGGGAAGAACGGAAAAGGTACGAAAAAGTATACGGGAGTAAGGCGTTCAGCAGCGAAGATATAAGGAGTTTTTCCAAGCTCTTTTTGCCGGTGAAACGTGATGCGCTCGGAAATGTACTCCCGGGATATGAAGAGAACGCAAAAAAGAACACGGAGACCATTGAGTCATATATGTCCGGAGATCAGGAAAAGAAGAATACGGTGCTGAAAGAAATGGCGGAGGAGGTCCTGAAGCTTGATCTGTCGCCGGAAGTCTTTACAGAAGAGTATTTTCTGGAGCATACAGAGGAGGTCCTTAGAATCCATGCCAGGCTCTTTAATTTTTCAAACTTTTATATGGGCCACCTTGACTTCTATACCGGCGATGCATTCAGTGATGAGCAGAAGGCAAAGCTGAACCGCTGGGTAGGAGGCAATACCTCGCTTACCATGTCCATGGTATCGCAGATAAACGCTCTCCTTCAAAAGCAGTTTATAAGCGCCAACGGACAAGACCTTCAGGATTTTAATTCCATAACGGACAGAAACCGCCGGGAGGCGAGTATCGCGAAGCTAAAGGAGCAGAATGCGAAGAATGCCGGGAATGCGGCTGAAGATCTCAAAAGAGCGTTTGACGAGGATGCAAAAGCTACAGAGACAGACAAGATATACTGGAGCGAGATAAGCGCCATTAATCATTTGGCTGCACTGGAGCGGAAAAAAGATGGTAAAGCATCGTTATCAGCAATGTATGGGGATGTTAACGAGCTTATCTATAAAAAGAAAAACACTCTTACCGAAGATGATATGAAAAAAGCAGCCGGATTCTTTGGCTTAAATCAAGTCGGGTCTGAGCGAAAAGAAGAGTTGAAACGGAAATATATGGGATCGGCTCCGGGAGATAAACTGACAGGCGTCGAACTTGCCATGAAAGTCGGAGAGGAGGGATTCGATAAAGCCAGGTACGACGCCGACAGTTATGAATCAAAGCTTAAAAGCAACGAGAAACTTTACGCCCGCTGCGGAGCGGCTATCGATCAGATCGCAGCGAAGTACAGGGCCGATGAGGAAGCAGCGGTGCAGGCTCATTTTGATTTTGTCGACGCTTTCATATCGAATCCTTTAGTCAGTCTTGAAGACCGGGCGATAAAAGATCCGGAGGTTCTTAAAAAGAAACGCGACGAGAATGAAAAGAAACTGCAAGTGAAACTCGACGAGTTGAGAAAGAAATTATATAACTCCCTTAAGGTCCTGGAGGCATATATTGACGTGACAAATCTTGTAACAAATGAGAGCTTCAGTATCGCAAAGGATACAGAGACGGTGCTCATTGATAAGGGACTTACGCAAGCCTTCGGAGTTGTTCTTGCGGATATGCTGATATTAAGAAATGAGGAACTGGAGCCTGAGATCAGGAAGGCAGAGGAAGAAGCAAAGAAACAGGAAGAAGCCAAAAAGGCAGAGGAAGAGGCAAAGAAACAGGAAGAAGCCAAAAAGGCAGAGGAAGAAGCAAAGAAACAGGCAGAAGCCAAAAAGGCAGAGGAAGAAGTAAAGAAACAGGCAGAGGCCCCAAAGACAGAGGAAGTAAAGAAACAGGAAGAGGCCCCAAAGACAGAAGAAGTAAAGAAACAGGCAGAAGTCAAAAAGGCGGAGGAAATAAAACTGCCGGATAACATCATCCTCGGAGAAGATGATATCGTTATCCGTGCGGGAAAAAAGCCGGTTGTTAAAGAGTCCATTAAAGAGTCCATCAAAGAGCTTCGTAAGATCTATACAAAAGAAGCAAAAAAAGAACATGAGAAGGCGCTGATAACTTACATGACGATGGAAAAGAAACCCCTCATCAAAGAACTTCCACGGGATCGTAACCATCTGGTATTATTGCGCGGGCCTTATTATGGTGTAAATATCTATACACTTTATGATGATGGCACACATGATCACGAGCAGACCTGGGTAAAGGACGCAGATCCCGTGCTTAAACTGCATCTTGACTGGCTGATGCAGTACTTTAGGGTCAATGATCCTTCTCTCGATCTGAACATGGAACAGGGTGAGCCGCTGAAGGAACTCCAGCACAAGGAGTACAATGTGTCTCATGAGCTTCCGGGACTGAATGAAAATTACGAGATACAGGATATTGAAAACTGCTTCTGCTGTACGGCTGTTGCAATGATATCAAACATGTACGCCAAACGTAACAAGCTGGATCATTATGAAAAGCGGGGAACACAGTATGATATGCGGAAATACCAGCCGCGCTTAATGAAATTTGATCCCAACCTTGAGTATAAGGCCGTTATGGATCTGGATCAGTATGCATACCAGGCTAAGGATCTTTATAAATTCTGTGGAGAAGGGAAGACCAGACCCGGCAATATTTTTGAAGATGCGGATTATATCCTTGATACTCTGGCAAAAGACGGGATCGAAGATGTGTGTGTAAACCGGATGAACTTTACCATTCCGGACAGAGATCTCAGGGCGGATGAGAATGAGCAGGTCAAAGCACATAACCAGATGGAGATATTCAAAGAGAAGGTGGCGGATGTGCTTTCAAAGGGAGATGTTGTAGGCGTGTTCCGTACGATCGGAGGATTCCGCCATTATGTCACGGTGACAGGTATATCCGGGAATACACTTACTTATTATGATTCGTCAGGATATAAGGGAGCTTCAACCAAAACCTCGGTTGACCGGTTCTTTTCACTTGCCACGACAGTGGAGATGCAATGGCTGTCCGACATGGAAGCACCCGAAAAGCTTACGGAGGAGTACTCAAATCTGACCTATGACGAAAAGACAGGCTTCGGATTAAAAGAAATCGACCTCGAAAATGTGAGGTATGTGGGACATACAAAAGGTGTGACATTAAGAAAAGAATATGGTGATGATGTATATTCTATGAACGGCGTTGCACAGAGCATATATATCCCGAATCCTCATATGAAGGCGGAAACCATGACTTATGAGGAATTCGAGGCGTTTTATAACGAACAGAAAGCTTTGAGGGAACGGGAAGGCTTAGTAGAACAGATGCGCGGGAGCCGGGATGCCGTACAGGAAAAGCAGGCAGAAGAGTTCGTTAATAATGCGGTCTCCGGAATGATGGTATCGAAGGAAGAACAGAAAGCGGAAGAGAAGAAGGAAGAGGAGAAGAAGGCAGAAGAACAGCAGGTTGAGGAGAAGAAGGAAGAGGAGAAGAAGGCAGAAGAACAGCCGGCTGAGGAGAAGAAGGAAGAGGAACAGAAAGCAGAACAACAGCAGGCGGAAGGGAAGAAGGAAGAGGAGAAGAAAGAGGAGAAGAAAGAAGAGGAAGAGCCTGTAGAGGAGTTCCTAAGAAATGCGCTCAGCGGAATGGTGATAACGAGAAGAGAAAAGGACGCCTATGAAAAGCTCATTGATTCCATCGAAGCAGAGCGTAACAGACTCTCCGAATTAATTAATGCTGACAGCAAGAAAACGGGCAAAAAAGTCACTAAATCACAAAAGAAGGAGTATGGGAAGGCCATCATAGAACTTGCGGCTACGCAGAGAAGCATAATGGTCCTGAAGTCGTTCCTTTCAAAAACGTTACCGCTTCCCATGGTATCCAAGGAAGGGAAAACAGACGATGATGTTTTTGAAAGTGAGAGTATCGTTGGGACTATGGTGTTTAAGCGTCTGTATGACGAACTTGTCAAAGGCGCGAAACAGATCCAAAAGACCAACCCCGGGCTTGCCGGGATGATCACAAAGCTTAAAGAACAGAGCACCAGAGACTGTGCACTCTTCCGTGAGAAGGCCCTTGAATACCGTGAGATCGCAAAGTCGGATCCGGAATTGCAAAAGAAAAAGCTGACCTGGGAGGATGCGCTGAAATATACAAGATCCGATTTCTACAATCTTGATGACGGAAGTTTCAAGATTACAACTGACGGAGCCGGAAGTTCGCAGCTGCTGGTCATCAGTAAGAAGAACAAACAATCTCTGATGGGAAGCGACAGAGTCTTTTTCCGCAAGGAGGATAAGGTTCCCCCGGATAATATTGAGGATCTGCTCAGTGCGGCGGTCAACGGTTGTGATCTGATCGAAGAGGATAAAAAAGCAACTGTATTAGACAAAATGCGACACGTTTTTATGAATAAGGGGATGGTAACAACATTACGCACAAGCCTGCATGAGGCAAAGCTAAATAAAACCTCGACCGAGAAAATCGGGAAGCTGCTGATCGATAAAGACCCCGAATTCGGCAAAGTGTACAGTAAGAAGGACAAGAACGCCAAAATGAAACTCGGTCAGGTGTATCTTGATGTCTTTGGCGATTATACAAAGCTTTTGGTAACCTCGATGAAGGACAAGGAGTATTCTGCGAAGATCCGGACCGGGAGGAACCTGTCGAACCGTAATGTTGCCACCAAGCGACTGGCCAGCATTATGGGGATAGGAGACCTTATATGTGATTCCCGCACTGCGGTCATAAAAAAGGATGGAAAAGAGCTGTTCGGAAATCTCATGGTAGACTCGGGGGGCAAACCTATCAGTGATGACCGCAGCGATTCTGATAGTGGGACGCTGCCTTTTAAGTGTCACTACTCCGCTGAAGTATTCCCGCAGCATTATGCCCTGCAGGTGTTCGACCTCATCTGTGGACAGGTGGACCGACATAGCAATAACTTCCATGGGATCGTTAAGGATGGATCGATAACGCAGATCCGGGGAATAGACAATGATCTGGCGTTCGGGGATCTGTCTTTTAAGGAGGTGGAAAAAGGCCGTAACAGGATACGCCCCCTGTCAACCTTCGCAGTGCTCGGAATGCCGAAGGTATTGATCGAAAGGATCATGGGGATGAATAAGGAGTACCTGTATTACATGCTCGGAGATATCCTTGATGAGCAGGAACGTAAGTTTCTGTGGGATCGTCTCAAGGGCGTGCAGGATAAGATCCGGAGTTTGGGCAAGGCAAAGGACAGCCTTGCAAGATGGGACGAAAAACAGGGAAAACTTGTCTTTAAGCTTAAGGAGGATGAAGATGATATCATTCGAGCCCTGAAGATGACGATCAATATCCAAAAAATGGCTTATGATGACTATAAAAAGGTCGAAAGGGAAAACAAGAATAAGCCGAAGGATGAAAGGGAAGCGCTCCCGTCCTCTTTAACGTACTCTTTGTTTTTGGAACCACAGCTTGATGAGGTTAATCTGAATCAAATGCTGCTTGACCGCGGAAAGGCGCTGGGGTTGATAAAGGATCCCGAAGAAGAGGATCTGGATGCACTTTTAGAAAAGGCGGGGATGAAAAATGAGCCGGTGATGATAAAAGCGAATCCCAAAAAGGGAAAAGGCCGTAAGAAAAGAAAATGACCGGTACAGGGGCGGGCGTCAGTCTTTTTCGCTGCCGTCCGCCTTTATAAAGGCTCGTCTGAAGAACACGGAGAATAACAGGGCGAGCAATGCGCATCCTATAAAGAGAAAGACACTCAAAAACAAGATCATCAGACTGCCGTTATGGAGCGAAAGATCCGCAATGATCCCCAAAATGACGATCGTAAATATCGTAAGCGGGATATTGCCTATGCCGAGTAACAGGGAGTTCTTTATAAGCTGCTTACAAGTCTGTTCGTATTTTGCGAGCATCGGAAACACATAGATCAAAGCCGAAACATCAAAAAACAGGAGCAGCCATATCACTATCTGAAGGAACAGATATTGCTCCGGGAGCACATAATATAATATATAGATATCTGCCGCGAAAAAGGCTCCGATCCCCGCGAGTATCAGCCAGAGTATCGTCGCCTGCCGGAAGTTCTTCCTGAAGGCTTCGGTATAATTCTTTATGATATATCCCCATTCCCCCTCTGCCATCTTAAGTGTAACGCTGTACATAGCCGTAAGGGCTGCCCCTGCCGTAAAGACGGGAATACATGAGATCACAAAACAGATATTCAGCAGGATAAGATCGAACGTCCTTGCAAGCAGAACCGTTATGGGATTGTTGGGGTTGAAAAATTTATCCATGGTCAGATTGTACAACAAAACAGCTTCCGAGTGTGTTTTTTTGATCATTTTTTCGCAAAAAATGAAAAACACACAGCAATTTTTGTAAAAAACCCACGACCGACAAATGTTATAACATAATCATGGAACGATGGCCGGTGTATAAGCCGGTATAGAAAATCCAAGTGCAGAGCACAGATAGGAGGAAGTTATGAAAAGAAAACTGATGGCAATTGCCCTGTCTTGCGCGATGACGGTTTCATTGCTCGCAGGATGCGGCAGCACAGCAACCTCAACAGGAGCGGCTGATGGAGCGGCTGATGCGGCGGCAGATACAGCTGATGATACGGCTGATGCAGAGCCGGCAGCGGATGCGGCGGCTACAGAAAGCGCTAAGCCTGCTTCCGGTGGAGATGGCGGAACGATCAATCTTTGGGCTTTCACAGATGAGGTTCCCGGGATGGTGGACAAATATGTCGAGGCTCATCCGGACTTTCCTTACACCATCAACTCAACGATAATTGCTACAACGGACGGCGCATATCAGCCCGCTCTTGACCAGGCACTTCAGGCAGGCGGCGATGATCAGCCTGACATCTATTGTGCAGAGGCAGCTTTCATCCTTAAGTATTCCAAGGGCGACATGCAGGATTTTGCAATGCCTTATAAGGATCTGGGCATAGATATCGATGCCGAGGCGAAGGCTTCCAAGATAGCTCAGTATTCCATGGATATAGGATCAAACACCGACGGTGAGATCGATGCCCTTGGTTATCAGGCAACAGGCGGTGCATTCATCTATCGTCGTTCGATCGCAAAGGATGTTTTCGGTACGGACGATCCTGCCGAGATCTCAAAGATCATCGGCGGCGGCACAGGTTCATGGGATAAGTTCTGGGAAGCAGCCGATAAGCTTGCAGCTAAGGGCGATGCTATCGTATCCGGCGACGGTGATATATGGCATGCAGTAGAAAACAGCTCAGACAAAGGCTGGCTCGATGACAGCGGCGCTCTTCAGATCGATCCCAAGAGAGAGGAGTTCCTTGACATCTCCAAGAATCTTACAGACAACGGCTGGTCAAACCAGACTCAGGACTGGCAGGATGCATGGTTTGCGGATATGAAGGGCGAGGGCTCAAAGCCCGTATTCGGCTTCTTCGGTCCCGCATGGCTCATCAACTATACACTCGCACCTAACTGCGGCGGCGAGAAGGCAGGCGAAGGCACATACGGTGACTGGGCAATCTGTGATTCACCTATAGGTTTCTTCTGGGGCGGCACATGGCTCCTTGCAAACAAGAACATGGATCCCGATAAGGTATCGGCAGTAAAAGACATCATCCAGTGGATCACGCTTGATTCTACGGAAGACGGACTTCAGTATAAGTGGGCAAACGGAACGCTTAACGGCGAAGGCGGAACAAAAGACTCTGTTGCTTCGGGCACTGTAATGGATAAGTCAGACGGCTCTCTGGAGTTCCTTGGCGGACAGAACATGTTTGATTACTTTGTTCCCGCAAACAGCTATGCAAACGGTAAGAATCTCACACAGTATGACGAGTCGATCAATATCATATGGAGAGATCAGGTACGTGCATATGCAGCAGGAGAAAAGAGCAGAGAGGATGCCATAAAAGATTTCAAGCAGACAGTTGCAGACAATCTCGGCATAGAAGCTCCGTAATCCTGAAGTAAGTTACAACCAGTCAATCAAGTTAAACGGGGTGGGTGGTAGTCCGCCCACCCCGAAAGTTTTATGCGGGAGGTATTTAATGAAAAAGAAGGGTACATTCAGTTATGCAAAATACGGCTATCTTTTCAGTCTGCCGTTCCTTCTTGCATTCCTGATATTCTCACTTTATCCGACACTGTATACGGCGGTCATCGGGTTTACGGATCTGAAAGGAATAGGAAAGACTACTTTCAATTTTCTTGTAAATGATCCTTTCGCTAATTTTAAGGCAGTTCTTTCGAGCCCTACATTTCATACAGCATTTTCAAACACACTGAAGCTGTGGATATGTAATTTTGTACCGCAGCTCGGACTGGCGCTTCTTCTTGCCGCATGGTTTACGGACAGACGTTTTAAGATCCCCGGCAACGGAGCGTTTAAGGTTCTTTTCTATATGCCGAACATCATTACCGCAGCCACCGTAGCGATCCTGTTTAACGCGCTTTTCGGATATCCCATGGGGCCGGTAAATGATCTTCTCACTCGTTTCGGGATTTTGAGCGAACCGTTCAATTTCCTCGTGAAAAAGGATATTGCACAGAACATCGTGATATTTATACAGACCTGGATGTGGTACGGCTATACAATGATCATACTCATATCAGGCATCTTAGGCATCAGCCCGGAGATCTTTGAAGCGGCTGAAGTCGACGGAGCAAACGGATGGCAGACTTTCTGGATGGTCACTCTTCCGAATATCAAGACTATCCTTCTGTTCACCCTCGTAACAAGCCTTATAGGCGGACTTAACATGTTTGACATACCGAAGCTCTTCCTTCTCGGAGGACCGGACAACGCTACACTCACGGTCGGTGTGTTTATCTATAACCAGGCTTTCAGCGGAGGTTATCTGTACAACAGGGCTGCCGCAGCCAGTATGATAATGTTTGTGATCATAGTTGTCGTTTCCGCGTTGTTATTCTATATACTTCGTGACAGAGACGAAGCGGCGCTCAGAAAGATCATGAAGCAGCAGGAAAAGGAACACCGCAGAAAGATGAAGGAGGCAAAGTGATGGGAAAGAATCAGACAGTAAAAAAGATCGTCATCTTCATATTATGCATATTCCTGGCGCTGCTCAGTGTGATGCCGTTCGTAATAATGATCGTTAACTCCACAAGATCTACCACGGAGATACAGCAGCATGCAGTGTCACTTATCCCGTCGGTATATTTTGCAAACAACCTTAAGATCCTTCTCGGAAAAAGCTTTAACCCTGCGGTCGGTTTCGTAAATTCGCTGCTCGTTTCGGTAGGAGTTACCGCGCTGGCCACATATTTCTCAACCCTTACAGCTTATGCGCTTGTTGTATACGAGTGGAAATTCAGGAATGCGTTTTTCAGCTTCATCATGGCGATAATGATGATACCTGCGCAGATCACAATGATAGGTTTCTATCAGATGGTATATAAGATACAGATGACCAACCATCTTTCCATGCTCATACTGCCGGCCATAGCTTCACCTTCGATGGTCTTCTTTATGAGACAATATATGAAACCTGCGCTTTCGCTGGAGATAGTTCAGTCCGCCAGGATAGACGGGGCAAAGGAGTTCTTTATCTTTAATCAGATCGCGCTCCCGATCATGAAACCGGCGATCGCAACTCAGGCCATATTCAGCTTTGTATCAAGCTGGAACAACCTGTTCACTCCTCTGGTACTTTTGACGGATCAGAAGAAGTATACACTGCCTATAATGATATCACTGCTTCGCGGTGATATATACAAAACCGAGTACGGGGCAATATATATGGGACTTACGCTTACAGCGCTGCCGCTGATCATTGTCTACCTTTTGCTTTCCAAATACATCATCGCAGGTGTGGCTTTGGGAAGTGTAAAGGGGTAATACCTCAGGTCGCAGGGAGCGGGATGATCTGTTTGCTCATGCCGTGATGGTCCAGAGTCTCCTTGCGGCTGCGATATTGAGAAGGGGACAGACCGGTCAGCTTCTTGAAGCTTCGGCTGAAGGAGGTAAGGTTATTGAATCCGGTCTTTATGGCGATATTGGTAATGCTTTCATTGCCTGACAGCAACCGCTGAGCCGCCTGAATGCGCTTGTGAGTGAGATGATCATAATAGGTCATCCCGGTATGCTCCTTGAAGAGACGCAAAAAATAGTATTTGGAGAAACCGGTCTTGTCGGCAGCCCATTCCAGAGACAGCTCTTCATCGAGATGTGAATCGATATACTTTAGGAGATTGGCAAATTTTTCATAATAGATCATGGAGGTCTCGTCTTCTTTTGTGTCTTCCATACGGCTGAAATTAAATCTGCCTATCTCCGCGTACATGCGCATAAGATCCGAAAAGATATTCAATTCCCACATGTTCCGGGTCTTGAAATAGGTATCGTTTATCTCTTCGAGATATGCTTTGATCCGGTGATACAGGATCGGAGAGGTCTTTTCGGATAAGTGAAGCGGCCGCATGATCGTAGCTTCGATGATCCCGTAATCCATAAAGCTTTGCAGCGGAGTGAGATCGATCAGATATATAAATCGTACTCCGGCGCCCCCTTTTATAGAATGCAGCATATCCGGCGGAATGAACAGGATATCGCCGGAATTTAAATTAAAGGAAGTGTTTTCCGCTGTCACCGTATAAAGATTTTCGATGCAGAATACGATCTCGGCGGCGTTGTGATGATGTACTTCATAACCTTCCTGCTGGGTGTTGTACCAGATACGGATGTGTGACTTCGGGACAAAATCCACCACCTCGGTATCGTCATCCCTGAGGGTCCTGCCGATGTAATCCCGGATCGGTTGTCTGTATTTATCAGGAGGGATGTATTGCTTATTCATATGATCTCCTCATTAGATAAGTGATGTACTGATCATTAAATTATCTATCAATATGCAAAATTGTGCAAATCATCGCAGGAGGGAACGTGATGATAACAAGAAAAGAATGTAAAGAAAAAGCCGAAGAATTAGTAGCCAGGATGAGCATAGCGGAGGCTGCGTCACAGCTTTTGCACCAGTCGCCTGCCATAGAAAGGCTGGGGATCCCGGAGTACAACTGGTGGAGCGAAGGTCTTCACGGTGTGGCAAGGGCAGGCATAGCGACCGTATTCCCGCAGGCCATCGGCATGGCGGCTGCATTTGATGAGGAGTTTCTCTGCGATGAGGCCAGGGCCATCGCCGAAGAAGCGCGCGCAAAATACAATGCGGCAGTGCGCCATAACGATCATGATATCTATAAAGGGCTTACCTATTGGAGCCCGAATATCAATATCTTCAGAGACCCGCGCTGGGGAAGGGGCCATGAGACCTATGGAGAGGATCCGTTCCTTACCGAAAAGCTGGGAGACTCTTTTATAGAAGGACTCCAGCAGGAGGATGAGGACGGCTACTTAAAGATCGCGGCCTGCGCCAAGCATTTCGCGGTACATTCGGGTCCCGAATCCGAACGTCACGGCTTCGACGTTAACCCTACCGAAAAGGATCTGAACGAAACCTATCTGCCTGCGTTCAGGAGCGCAGTGAAGGATAAGAAGGTTGAAGCAGTCATGACCGCTTACAACAGCGTGTTCGGTGAACCCTGCTGCGCAAATGACCGGCTCATCAATGAGATACTGAAAAAAGAATGGGGATTTGATGGGCATATCGTTTCCGACTGCTGGGCAGTGAAGGATATGCACGGCGATCATCATTTTACAAAGACTCCGGAGGAATCCGCCGCTCTGGCTGTACGCCGCGGATGCGACTTAAACTGCGGATGCACGTTTGAGTATCTTCTTATGGCGCTTGATAAGGGACTTATCACCGAAGAAGAGATCCGTACGGCTGCCGTCCATGTATTTACCACCCGGTTCAGACTGGGGATGTTTGATGATAAGTGCAGATACAACGACATCCCTTATTCGGTGGTGAACAATAAAGAGCATCGGGATCTCGCCTTAAAGGCCGCGGAAAAGTCACTTATTCTCTTGAAAAACGACGGCCTGCTCCCGCTGAACAAAAAGGACATATCATCCATAGCGGTGATCGGACCCAATGCCTACAGCGCCAAAGCGCTTTTCGGAAACTACAACGGCGAAAGCGGCCACTGGTGCACAAACCTTGACGGGATAAGAAATGCTGCCGGAGAGGATATAAGGGTTTATTACAGTAAGGGCTGCGATATTTTTGAAGAGCAGGAGGATCCGCTGGCAAAACCCGGGAAATACATCAGTGAAGCCGAAGAGATCGCCTCGATAAGCGACGTTACGATACTCTGCGTCGGGCTTGACGCGGATCTTGAAGGAGAAGAGGGGGATACCGGAAATGCTTTCGCATCCGGGGATAAGCCCGATCTTCTGCTCCCTGCTTCCCAGCGTAAGCTTTGCGAGCATGTATTATCCTGCGGAAAGCCTGTGGTAATAGTCATCAACAGCGGAAGCTCCCTGGATCTCAGCATGTATGAAGACAGGTCAAATGCCATCATACAGGCATGGTACAGCGGTGAAGCGGGCGGTGAAGCGCTTGCAAACGTTCTGTTCGGAAAGACCTGTCCTTCCGGAAAGCTGCCGCTCACCTTTTA
>JAILQK010000113.1 GCA_024699045.1 Lachnospiraceae bacterium
TCGGGCGTGAGCTTGGAAGGCGTATTTCATTCGGCGGTGACGCTCCGGGGATAGTTCAGAGGGTTTATTACATGAATACCCGTGAGATAACCGGGATACCCTTCGGAAGCGATGCGGAGATACCCTTCAGGATAAGGGACGAAAAGAGAAATCTTGATATAGACTGTACTCTTTTGGCTTCCGGCATGTATTCCTTCAGGATCTGCGATCCCGCAAAGATTTATAAGCAGCTGATAGGAAACATTGAACATGTATATTCCGTGCATTACCTTGTATCTCAGATGAATTCCGAGGTGAACATGATAATAATGAAGTCTCTGGGGGCTTTTTCCGAAGAAAGCTTTCGTCCCTCCGATATCGGAAATATCATGGAAGAACTGGTAGAGACCGTGAAGGAGTCTGCCAATGAAAAACTGCGCGAGCTCAGGGGCATTGAACTGGTTTCCCTCGGATTTTCGTTGCTCAGGCTGACGGAGACGGATACAGGTCTTATCAGAGAACTTCAGAAGGAATCCGCCGCAACGGATCCCGCCATGGCAGCTGCGATCCTGAATTCGGCACAGGCTGAGGCACTGACGATCGCTGCCGAAAATCCCGCGGGAGCCGGAACCGGTATGATCGGTATGGCAGTCGCAGAGGGAAATTCCACGGGCGCCGGAACCGGTATGATGGGTGTGGCAGCCGCAGAGGGAATGTCGGGAGATACCGTTATAAGCGATTCTCAGCCCGAAGAGATCCGTCCGAAAACAAAGGTCAATTTCTGTCCCGAATGCGGGGTAAAGGTAAGCGGTGGAAAATTCTGCAGGGAATGCGGATATAAGTTCTGACCCGGTTTTCCTTGCGGCACATTGCTTCGTTTAGTAAAATAGGTATGTTGTTTGTTAAACAGGAAGGAGAAAAATAAAATGAAGGTTGCTATAACATATGAAAACGGACAGGTTTTTTCTCATTTCGGCAGAACTCCTGCGTTTAAGGTTTACACTATTGAAAACAATGAAATAAAGGAAAGCGAAGTAGTGGAGACCAACGGCACGGGACACGGCGCTCTGGCCGGCTTTTTGGAAGATCTCGGAGCTGAGGTTCTTATATGCGGCGGGATCGGAGGAGGAGCCATTGCGGCTATGAGTGAATCCGGCATCAGGGTTTACGCCGGTGCAGCTGGAGATGCGGACACCGTTATCAATGAGTATATAAACGGAACTCTTCCCGAAAACGGAGATGCCACCTGTGATCATCATGATCATGAACACGGAGATCATGACTGCGGACACGGCGGATGCCATAACTAGATAAAACAGGCTGAAGCGAAGGCAGAGTTTATGAAAAGGAAGAAACATGATATTGTACAAAGGAAGACCGGAGGATATTTCGGACAGGCTTCCGAGAGAGATCAGAACCTATGATCTGCTCGATGAGCTTGGAATAGAATATTACAGAACGGATCATGAAGCCGCAACAAACATGGCGGCCTGTAACGAGATCGATGCGATCCTGGGAGTGATCATCTGTAAAAACTTATTCCTGTGCAACAGGCAGAAAACAGTGTTTTATCTGCTGATGATGCCGGGAGATAAGAAGTTTAAGACAAAGGAGCTTTCTGCACAGATCAATTCATCCAGACTCTCCTTTGCGGATCCTGAGGATATGCTTAAATATCTTGACATCGAACCCGGCGCGGTAAGTATAATGGGTCTCATGAATGACAGAGACCATGTGGTTAATCTTCTGATCGATGAGGATGTTCTCAAGGGAGAGGAACTTGGATGTCATCCCTGTGTCTGTACCTCAAGTCTGAAGATGAAGATTTCAGATGTCACGGATAAATTTCTGCCGGCTGTCGGTCATGAATACAGAACGGTGCATCTGACAGGAGATGAGGAGTAAAGATGACCGGAGTAAAACGTTCTTTAAATGTCAGGACGCTGACTGTCTGCGCTATGCTTCTGGCAGTGGCGGTGATACTTGGATTTTTTAAGATACCGATATCGAATGTGGCTGAGATAAGGCTTCAGTTTTTGCCTGTGGCCTGCGGCGGGATGCTTTTCGGACCTGTGGCCGGAGCCATACTCGGAGGTCTGACGGATATTCTCGGTTTTATAGTTAAACCCACGGGCCCTTATTTTCCCGGATTTACCGTGAGCGGTATCGTTCAGGGTGTCATATATGGATTTATTCTTTATAAAAAGTCCGTATCCGTAAAGAGGATATTTGCTGCCCAGCTTATAGACACGATCATCATCAGCCTGATACTTAATCCCATATGGCTCATGGTATTGTATAATCAGGGCTTTAAGGCGGTATTTGCCGCAAGGATAATAAAGGTTATCATCATGCTCCCGATCAATACCGTTTTGCTTACGGTGATCCTCAAGGCGGCCGATGCTGCCGCCAGGAGATACATCCTTCCGGACAGATAACCTGACTTAAGTTATGCAGCAGGGACATGCGAGCGTGTCTGACTGACATTTACAGAACCTATATGGATCGAGAGGTATCATATGTTTGAAACCATATATTACGAAGTGGCAAGTATAGACGGAGATTATGCGAATCTTAAGCGGACGGATGCCGTGTCGGATGAATTAAAGATAGTCGCAAGAGCGCTTCTCCCTCCCGAGATAAGGGAGGGCAGCAGACTGATATACGAGATGATGCAGTATCGGCTTGTCGAATAGGTATCTCATCCGACAGGCCGCAGCCGCAGATTCAGGCAAGGCAGATCAGATCGGTATATGGCAGTATTCGTTAATGGTACCGCAGAACCTGTCCCCCGTCCGGTCCCCATGTCCCCAACTTAAAAGTGTTGCAAAAGCTTGAAAATACTGATATAATAATTTGAGAATTGAATATCTATCACTAAAGTCCTGTCTTGGGATTTTTCGAGTTGCCCGAGACATATATATAGGACTGAACGAGTGAGGGCTGTTTTTCAGTCGCAATGCCCAACAAACAAAAGCGACAATGACGCGGTAACGGTGATATAGACTTTATGGAATAAGTCTATATTGCCGTTTTTTTATTGC
>JAILQK010000164.1 GCA_024699045.1 Lachnospiraceae bacterium
ACTTTGATGCTTTCAACAGCATTCGGGAACAGCGCGTACAAAAAACGATCGTATGCGGTCCTTCCTATAAGATCACGCATTCTTTTAAGGCTTTCTCCAAGCTGCTTTACATCCTTCGGATCGGCATTCTTTTCTTTTTCAAACTCATCACGGCATTTTCTGAGAGATTCGTCTGCACATCTTATATTATTGTCAACGTCCCCGATCAGTTTGAGATACTTCGGGATTGCAAATACATTTTTATTGAGCTTTACCTTATTTGATGCCTGATAGGAAATCCCATCCTTGTCAATGGGATACATCCCTCCCCTAAAATCAATGCCTATCTGTGAAAACAGAACCCCTTTCTGTTCTCCGATATATCCTCCGAAATCATGGTCCAGCGGAAAATAAGGCGTGGGAGTCTTTTCCAGATTGAAAAGCACGCTTTCTCTCATGGCGCCCCTTGCCGGTTTAACCTTCGGATATCCGGCAAAATCAGCATCCGTAAATGCTTTTTCATCGCTCTTTTGTATCGTGGTGATATTTCTTGCCTGAAGGATGTATATCCTTCCGCCTCGTACAGCCCATTCAATATCCATGGGATGTCCGTAGTGTTCTTCGATCCTGATCCCTTCCGCTACAAGCTTTGGAATAATATCCTTATCAAGCGCTGCTCTTTTCCTTCTGCTTTCATCTACCGGAACCTTCACGGTTCCCCTGTTATCGGCACTGTAGATGATCTCTTCCTCCTTGCTTCCGATCACCTCTTTAAGAACAGTCCCGTTCCTGTCACAGATATATTCATCGGGATTCACTATTCCGGATACTACCGCCTCACCAAGTCCGTATGAGGCGTTGATATGAACATTCTCCCTGTCTCCGGCAGGATCGGATGTAAACATTACCCCGGCCGCCTCGCTTTCAACCATCTCCTGTATCACTACCGCAAGGGATACTTTTTCTTTATCATATCCTGAATTCTTTCTGTAACTGACTGCCCGGTCTCCCCACAAGGACGCATAGCACATCCTGATCTTTGATAACAAGTCCTCCATACCGGTCACATTAAGATAAGTCTCCTGCTGTCCGGCAAAGCTCGCATCCTCAAGATCCTCTGCAGTCGCGGACGACCTGACGGCAATTCGGGCATTTTTTTTGCCGGGACCTGTGTAAAAATCTTCTATCTCATGTTGAATATCTGCAGGGATAACCCCGCTTAAGATACTCTTGCGTAAATCCTGCGCTCTTTCATACGTATCAGGATCAATACCGTTTTCGCTGATAAAATGATCATAAGCATCTGCGCAAAGAACCGCCCCCGGGGGAACCGGTATCCCGGAAGATGTCATCTCTCCCAGATTGGCCCCTTTTCCGCCTGCTGTCGCTATGTCGTCCTTTGTGATCTCATCAAACAGCTTTATATATCTCATCTTCATCCTCCTTAAGGTATTTCTTCCACGCATATGTTCCTATGATCAGTGAATATAAAAGCGAGAGCATGCTCGATACGGGCTTACAGAATATGAGCCCCTCCACTCCGAAAAAATGTGAGGCGATCAGCATAACAGGAATAAACACTGTCCCGTTCTCCGCGATCGTCACCCCGGTTGCCAGACCGAACCGTCCAATGTTCTGAAGGAGCATGCCGGACAGAATGTAATATCCCATAAAAGGCAGTATAAAGCACTGTGCCTTAAGCATGCGTACCGCCACTTCCACCACCTGCGGTTGTTTTGCAAAAGCCCTTATCAGCGTATCCGCATTGATCAGAAGCACCGGTGTGACAACAAGCAGAAATCCCGTTACGGTGACCCACGTCAATTTAAAAGCTTTCTTTACTCTGGCATGCTTTCCTGCGCCGTAGTTAATGGCGCACACCGGTTGAAATCCCTGTCCGAATCCTATAACGATCGCATATGCGATATAAAGGACCCTCTGTGTTACCGTCACGGCAGCGATAACATGAACGCCGTACGCTCCGGCTATATTATTCAGAAGTACAGAAGAAATGCTTGTTATCCCCTGCCTGCAAAAATTCGGTGCCCCGCCCGAAAGGATTTCTCTTATATAAAACAGATCCATCTTTATCTTAGACGGAGTTATCCTGACATTTTCGCTCTTAAATGTTTCTCCATACAGCATGATGCAGCCTGCGACCTGACCTGCGAGGCTTGCATACGCAGCTCCCTTTACTCCCAGGTTAAGCTTAAGGATAAAAAGCGGATCCAGTATCATATTTATGAGCATACCGGCAAGCAAGCCCGACATGCTGCTTCTGGCCGCCCCCTGAAGTCTTAACTGATTGTATAAAACGTTGGAAAAAAGCATGAACGGGATAGTAAATATCGTCACCCGAAGATACTGCTCTGTGGCGGTCATCAGCTCTTCAGATGTATCACCTCCGAGTAACCCAACGATCGGACGAAGAAATACTATGCCTGCCACGAGCAGGACTGCTCCGACGATCATGGCCAGTGCGACCCCTGTCGATGCCATATGCTCGGCTTCTTCATAATCCTTTTTGCCGAGCATACGCGAGATATAGTTTCCCGAGCCGTAGCCGAACCAGAATCCGATCGCCTGGATTACCGAAACAAACGAAAAAACAACCCCTACACTGGCTGTAAGCGCTTCGCTGTCTAGCTTTCCCACCCAGAAAGTATCAGTCATGTTATAGATCGTAGATACGATCATCCCGATCATGGACGGAATCGCCATCCTGACTATCAACGGAAAAAGATCGGCCGATGTGAACTTTTTGATCCTTTCTTCTCTTTTATCCGTCATAATGATCTCCGGATCCGGACTCTCCTACCTGTCCTCCGCAATCCCCTTTCCGTCTTTATTTCGCTTTGCTGTAAAAAACCTGTCCACCTGTGCCTCACAGAAAGCTCTGTAGATCTCCTCAAAATAGTCTTTTGATATCATGGATGAGTTGGAAAACAGAATGCCTGCCGCCACTCCGGCATTCAAAAGCCCCTGTCCGTCACACTCGATCCTGTAGCCTGCTTCTTCCCAGTAATCGATCATTTTTGAAAGAAAATTCAAATAAGTATTTCCTATAACGTCTTCATTAAACATCGATACTCTGTTCCAGAAAGAAAACAAAGCCCCGTCCTCATTGTTAAAAGCTCTGTTTTCCTTAAGATGCATCCCCTCTTTGTAAAAAAGATCAGCGATAAATCCTCCGGGATCATCTACCGTCTTTTCCCTGTTCTCGTACATGATATCCGTCTTTTCCCTGACACGGAGTGCCATAAGATCGAGTATGAATTCATCTTTATTGGCATAAAAAGAATAAAACCCTCCCTGTGCAATACCTGCCTGCTTCGCGATATCTCTTATGGAAATATCCTTAATCCCCGTTCCTGAAAGTATCTTTAATCCTGTACGTCTTAATTTTTCTCTGATCTCTTCTCGTTCTTTGTCCGTAAACGCTCTTCCCATATATAACCTTCCTGCTACTTGGTTAGTGTTGTCTAACTTATCTGTGAACATTCTATAGCGTCGTTCATAGGTATGTCAAGTTAATATTCTGATAATTATCCGTGATACCGATACCACCTGCCCGGGTGACAAAAACGATCCGTAAAAAAGCCCTGCCGGGACTATCCATCCCGGCAAGGCCTGTTTACCGTATCTTAGCCTGCATTGTGAACTACTACGACTTATAGAAGCCGGCGTTTCCTGTTTCAGAGGATCGGAAGATGCAGGTCATGATCAATATCCTGAAGTCATCAGTTTCCAATCCCCGTTATCCTGGCGGGCCAGCCACCACTCATAATCGGTATATTCCTGATCCGCTTCCCATGCGCCACCGCCCTCTTTCGGAGAATGGAAATTACTTACGAACATAATACATTGTGTAAATGTCTCCTGTGCGTCATTGGCTGCTTCCAGTTCATTCATCCATGCAATATTCTCTTCATTGCATTTATCATCCCCGGCGTATGAAATACTGTGAAGCTCACACCCATCCCATGTGCCAAACTCCGTTTTGATCACATCTATTGCCGCATTCATATCCTCTTCCGAATAAAGAGAGGACTCACCATAGTCGATGTCCACATCCGATGCTGTTTTGCCACCGCACCCGGTCAATGCAAAAAAACAGATCGCGGATACCAATACAATAAGAGATTTCTTCATATGTAACACACCTCCAAAGAATTAAATTTATGACTGTAACAGCCATATCATAATACCCCTATTTTACCATAATCCTCAAAAGCGACAATCACGATTTGTCAGTAAGTATTAATACTAAAGGGATCAGCCCGAAAATCCGTCTGCAAAGCCGATGATCGACGACTCTTGCGTATTGAGGATAGCTGGTATATCCTATTTAAAGCCGTTGACATAGCTTTGCCGGCTCAATCAGGATAGATATAGAAAAACCATATAAATAGGATGTTTATTATATTGACTGAGTATATGATTTATGTTAATTTCTAATCCGGAGAAAAGCTGTAAAGCCTTGATATTCGCAGCTATTAGTCATAACTATTAGTCATAGCTATTATTAAATAAAGAGGATACTGCCTTGAATGAAAAACTAAAAAAGATATTCAGGAATAAGATCTTTATCACAATAGGTGTTCTCGTACTTCTCGGAGGTTTGATCGCCCTCGGATTATACATGAAAAAACCCAAATACACCGAAGCAAAGGCAGAGATGAGAAGCATGTCCTCGCGGCTTGAATTTGCCGGAAATGTGGAGGCAAATGAGACCAAGGCCATTTATTCGGTCGTGAATCAGGTAAAGGTGGTTGATGTACCGGTAAAAGAGGGCGATTATGTTAAAGCCGGAGATGTACTTGTTGAACTTGATAAGACCGCGATAACCTACGACATAAAGGCAAAGGAACTGCAGCTTGAGCAGGCTAAGATCGATAAGGAAAGCAATATAGATACAAGTCAGAGTGAACTTGCTGAACTCAACAGCGAGATAAATAACGGCACCAATCTGGACCTGGTAGCCAAGGAGGCAGCGTATCATACAGCACTGTCCGATTATCAGACACTGGTATATAAATGGAACAGATCGGTGATGGACTACAATCAAGGTCTGGATTCCGAGATAGTGGCGGCACAGAATACGCTTCATTCAGCCCAGGTTGCATACTGCAAGGCCGAAAAAGACGGTGGGGCTGCGGTAGATACCGCTGAGGCAGAGGTAGAGACGAAAAAGCAGTATTATGAAAAATTAAAAGCTTCGGGTGCTACCGAGCCGGCATTAACATCCGCAGAGCGTGCTTACAAGGATGCCAAAACCGCTCTTGAAGAGGCAAAGACCAAAAGAGACACGGATGTAAGCGCCCATGCCACGGCTGTAAACAACGCGACTGCCACACTTTCAGCGGCAGATAATAAAGTGAACGTTCAGAATAAAGAGTATTATGTACTTGATTTCATAAAGGTTTCAGCGGCACTTGCCGATGCGGAAGCAAGCCTTGAGGCCGAAAAGACCGAGATCAATCAGAAGAGGGATGCTATAAGCAGAAAGCTGGAGACACAGAAAGCAAGCACCTCGGTATCACAGGCTCAGGTTGGTCTCGATCATCTTAAATCTGATATGGAAAACTATACGATCAAAGCACCATGCAACGGATATGTCTCGGGACTTGATATCAAAGTCGGTGATACCGTCGGATCTAAGGTACTGATGAATGTCTTAAACTACGATACCATGAAGGTTTCCATTGATGTAGATGAATATGATATAGGCCGTTTCACTATGGATACTCCCGTAAAGATAAAGATCAATTCACTGGATAAAACCTATGATGGTGTAGTGACTGCGATCGCAGCAAAGGCTGAGAAGAAAAATGATCTGTCATTTATTAAGATCACGGCCAGCTTTATGCCGGACGAGCGTATGAGTGCCGGGATCGGTGCGACAGTCTATACCGTCGAAAAGGAAGACAATCGGAAACTCTGCATACCTGTCGATGCCGTCAGCTACAATTCAGACACCAGCCAATCAGAGGTGACTGTTGTCGAAAACGGCAAAGAAAGAGTACAGGCCGTGCAGGTCGGTGAAGAAACAGACGGTCTCATCGTGATCACCGAAGGGCTGAAAGAAGGCGATGTGGTCCGGTACACCGAAGACACGTCGGAAGAAAGCAATGAAGACAGCAGCGAAGAAAGTACAGAATAACACATATGGCTGATATTCTGATTGATATGAAAAATATTGTGAGGGAGTTCGAGTCCGGCGGAGAGACCCTGCGCATCTTAAAAGGCATAGACCTTAAGGTGGAACGCGGAGAATTTCTTGCCATAGTCGGCCCTTCGGGATCAGGAAAATCAACGCTCATGAACATAATCGGACTGCTGGATGTGGCTACCAGCGGAACATATATCATGGACGGGCAAAATATAAAGGATCTGGGAGAAGATCAGCTTGCATACCTCAGAAATCAGGAAATAGGCTTTGTATTTCAGCAGTATTTTCTGCTTCCCAGGCTCACAGCAAGGGAAAACGTGATGATCCCGATGTTTTACGCCGACATGCCGGAAAAAGACCAGCTTGAAAAGTCGGCCGAGCTTTTGGAAAAAGTAGGGATGAAAGACAGAATGGATTTTTATCCCAATCAGCTTTCAGGCGGTCTGCAACAGAGAGTCGCTATCGCCAGAGCACTTGGAACCGGCCCCTCGCTGCTTCTTGCGGATGAGCCGACCGGCGCTTTGGATCAAAAGACCGGAAAGCAGATAATCGAGCTGTTCCGGCAGTTGAATAATGACGGTACAACTATAGTCATGATCACACATGACGCAAAGGTGGCCTCTAATGCAAAGAGGATCTTAAAGATCCTTGACGGTAATATCGGTGAGGGTGATACCGCCGATGCGTAAAAAAAAAGATCATAGGATAAGTGGTTTTTTAGCCAGAAGGATATATGTAGTAAGTCAGATCGCCAAGATGGTAAGTCGTAATATAATGGCTGATAAAGTCAGAAGCTTTATGACCTGTCTTGGTATTATCATAGGAACCTCATCTCTTATCATAATGATGTCCATTATGGATATCCGGACAGAAAAGAGCAAACTGGAAATTGACGAAGCAGGCCTGGGGGAGATCAACATCGAGATGATCCCCGAAAGCCTGTATTTTGGACTGCTTGATGACAATATGCGAGAGCTTGCAGGTATTGAACATGTGGCGGGGATAACACCGACGATAGCCCTTGGCTCCAAAACTTCCGTCAGAGTCAACGATGTAACCTGCAAGGATGTTGTATTGGAAGGTGTCTCGGATGCGTTTTACACGTGTTCAAAAAGGAACCGTCTGCTGGCTGGCAGCACTCTGGATGCTCTTGACCTGAAGGATGAGAATAAAGTATGCGTGATAAATAAAAAGCTTGCCATAAAGCTTTTTAATTCTACGGACTGTGTCGGAAAAAAAATACCCGTAATGGGCGTTGATTTTCTGATCAAGGGAGTGACAACCCCTGCCAAAGATGTCAAGGACTCCTACAGTGTAAGGATCCCTTATAATGTAATGCAGAAAATGACCGGAAAAGGAATATACGGATTTACGATCTATCCTGATGCTCATAAAAACGGACCTGAGGTAAGAAATGCCGTAAAGGAATACATGGATGAACTGTATCATGGTAAGGAAGAGGACTATTATTACGACAATACCGACTTTTATTATCTTAACCAAAAGACAAGCGAAGTAAGAAGTGCTGCAAGATTGCAGATGGTGATCGCAGCTATCGCCCTTCTTATCGGGGGCATCGGTATCATGAATATGATGCTCGTAATGGTAACCGAAAGAACGACAGAGATTGGATTAAGAAAAGCGCTGGGGTCTTCAGGCAAAAGGATACAGCTGCAATTCGTGATGGAATCCATGATGCTGTCCATGGTTGGCGGCATAGCAGGAGTCCTGACCGGTATCGTTTCCACAGTGACTTATTGTCTTTATATGGGTGAAAAAATACATATCAATGTAGCTTCCGCATTTGTAGGATTCATGTTCTCAATGGCCGTAGGAGTCTTCTTCGGGTGGTCTCCTGCGAAAGCAGCAAGTAAGCTTCAGCCGATAGATGCCTTAAAAGGAGAATAACGGATGAAAAAAGAGAAGAAAGCAATGCATCTGTCATTGGTAAATGCTTTTATGCAGAACTTCAAAATGGTATGGCGTAACATTATTGCCAATAAAAAGAGAAACTTCCTGACCTGTCTCGGGATCATCATGGGTGTGGCCGCGGTAATGGGAATGTCTGCCGGATTTGATGCCATGAGTAATGTTGCAGGTGATTACTTTCTAAGAGGCGGACTGGACAACACCTATATTTACTGGATGGAGGATGACGTACGGCCTAACGGTATAACAGAGGCCGATATCGAAAGTATGGAAGCGCTGAGCACGGTTAAAAGGATCGGCCCCATCACAAACCTGGGGCAGACAAAAAGTGTTTATTTCGACAAGAGAGAGATCAAAAACGTATCCGTAACCGGCAGGGGCGAAACATTGTTTACTATCGACAATGCTGCATCTATCGTATGCGGAAGAGGATTGACAAAAAACGATATAGATAATAAAGCAAGGGTCTGTACTATTTCAAGACAATTGGCCGAAAAAGCATTTAAGACCCCTTCGGAAGCCGTGGGAAGAAAGATCACGATAGGCGGGCTGCAATATGAAATAGTCGGAGTGGATGATATCTCAAACAATGCATTGGCATTTATAATAAGCGGCAGCAAAAAATCAAGAGTGATAATGCCATATTCAACCATGCAGGTGACATTCGGAAAGTCTCCGGTTGACTTCATAGTATATTCTTCGAAAGATGGATATGAAAACAAAAAAAAGACCTATAATGAGATAAAGAATTATCTGGAAACCAGATTTCATTTGAAAGATCTGACCGACTTCGAAGCGATCTTTGGCGGCGAGGAACTGCATCAGATCGAAGAAGACCAGGCCAGACAGGCCCGTGAGCAGTCTCTTATTGCAGGTATCTGTATGCTTGTAGGCGGTATCGGCATCATGAATATGATGTTTGTAAGCGTGACGGAAAGGACTAAGGAGATAGGACTCAGAAAGGCCCTTGGCGCAACCCCGCAGAGAATACAGATGCAGTTTATGTCTGAAGCCGTCATACTGTCGCTCATCGGTGGGATCATAGGTGCTTTGATCGGAATAGTGATAAGCATAATCATAGGGTTTGGCACCGCTTTTATGATCAACATGGCCAGGCCGGAAATGCAGGTAAAGTTCAACATAGCCATTAATTATCGCCTGATGTTCCTCGGACTTTTCTTCTCCATGGTGGTCGGCGTTGTATTTGGCTGGATGCCCGCAAGAAAAGCAAGTAAGCTCAGCCCCATCGATGCCCTCAAACTCTAGTGAATGGCCCTGGGGGACGGTGTCAGGGGGTCATTTGGTCCATGGTGGCCCTTTGTGGCCCTTTGTGGCCCTGGGGGACGGTGTCAGGGGGTCATGGTCCACAGGGACGGAGTCAGGGGGCCATTTCTTCAACCGAATGTCCCCGGGATAACGCTACAGATCCACGCCACAAAAGCTGAAGCCGCCGGGAATATCACCAAAAGCTTGAGCAGCTGACTCTTAATGTTATAGCCGTACTTCCTGCCCGCATATACACTTTCGAGTTCCGGATAATAAAACTGAAAGAAATGAAATTTCATCAACAGAAAGTAATCAAAACAAACCATGTCATAGATCTTGTATATGGTAAATATCAGTACAAATCTTAAGAAAAACTGCCAAAAGTTAAATCCACTCCTTAATCCGTCCCAGACAGATATCACTCCCACGCCAAGTATCATGATCATGCTGAAGATCATCATAGTCCAACCGATCGCTCTGGCACCGTAAAACAGTTCCTTATCCCTTGGAAGAAGTACCTCCCGGGCCTCCTTCGGCGCAGATGAAAATAGCTTCACATCCTGGATAAAAGCTACTGCCGATAACAACATCAGCGTTATTGACACACAAAAAACAATAGCCAGAAAAAATGTCAAAAGCATATCTTTATACCTCTTTTATATTTATTCTATAACAGAAAAATATCACTATCCAAGCAATAGGTCTTCACGATAATTTATTTAATTATCATATTAGAACAAACATAGCACACTTGCAGCAACGTATTACCATGGATGAGCCTTTAGGGCCGGCTATTATCCTTTTTTATTCAGCAATATATCTCCTGAAGTTTCTGTATCCTTCCTCCGCATCTTCCACGAGCGGCATCATAGCGTAACAGTGATATAACCCCTCTCCTATTTCGAGCGTAACCTTAACTCCAAAATCCTCAAGTCGCCTTTTTATTGATTCAGCTCCGGCAAGAAAAACCTCGTCTCCTCCAAAGCTCAGATAAACGTCCTTTAGACCGGTATAATCTCCCAATTGGAGATACCTCATATAGTCCGGTACATCCTTGCCTCCACTCATTCCATCCCATATGCTTTCTATTGCTTTGACGCTCATGATGACATCCCTGTTTTCAAGGCATTCTGCAAGTTTCTTTTCTTTCTTTGTAAGCAACAGCGTTCCGGGTGATCCGGCATATATTTTCCCCGGGATCGGGATACCCTTTGATTTATCATTGATATATGAGACCAGCCCCAATGCCAGATTTCCTCCGGATGAACCTCCTGCAAGGCATATATTCTCGGGTTTATACCTTTTTAGAGCTTTCTTGTATAGGTCATAGATCATTTCATATACATCATGGATCGTACTTCCGGTATATACAAGAGGATAATACGGCAACACCACATCTACTTTACATTCTTTTGCAAGATTACCCACCTCTTTTACCTGAGAAGGCATGGGATATTTCAGCATCCCGCCTCCCACGAGATAAACCATCAGTCTGTCTGATCCTTTTTTATTCCTGACATATAAAACAGTGGAACCATCCACTTTGCCCTTACTTATTAGAAGTCCCGGATCCTGCAGTTTGGGGATTTTGACACCCTTGCAGGCTTTCTTAAACAGTTTTTGAGTCTTTGCTGCCGGCTGTGCCATGATCCTTTTTATCGGAATGATCCTAAAGACCTTTAGCAGAATTCTATATTTCAATGATCTGTTCATCTGACCATACCTCACTGTATCCCGCACCGGGACACCACGGGGCCCCGGTGGACCTGGGGGACGGTGTCAAGGGGCCATTTCTTTCCTCCGATTTATCCGATCAATATGGTTTTTCCTAACCCCCGTCCTCTATCTGTAATGTGCTTTGATCAACATTGATCTCCGATTCATAACATATTTTTCATTCTTTACTCTGCCTGAACAGCCACTCCATGACCGCTATACAGTTATACGCATAATCGAAGGATGCCATGTGATATGAAGAACTGTCCGTTCCGCCACCTGGGCCACCACTCATACCGGATGTATCAGCACTGTTTTCAGAAGAACCTCCGAAAGACATTTCTCCGGAAACGCTTGTCCCACCGGGGCCTCCAAAGCCTCCGGATGGCATTTCTCCGGAAACGCTTGTCCCACCGGGGCCTCCAAAGCCTCCGGATGGCATGCCGGAACCACCCATGCCCCCGCTCTTAGGTTCAATAGTTCCCGTTGCCCATGAAATGAAATATCGGTCCTCATCCTCCGTGAACAACTCCTGTGCCGCTGCCGAAAGTTCATCAACTGTCCAATTGCCATCCCATTGTGTGTATTTGTATGAAATAGAGTCCGAGTCAAGCATGGCCATTACTTCCTGTGCTCCATTCCATGCGTTTGTGTCATCCTCGGCTGCAAAATAGACAAAGGTCTGATTCTCCAGTTCTTTTAGAGTACTGATATCCCACTGACCGTCTACGAACATACAGGCCGCATAAAGGTCCGGATACTCTGACGCAAGGATCAACGTGGTCATGCATCCCATCGACTGGCCCGTTCCATAGATGCGCTCCGCATCGACTGCATATTCACTGCTCATGTAGTCGATATAACGCTTGGTAAGTTCCACATATTCGGTCGTAGTATAACTGCCATGATCATCGAGTATCGTTTCAGGATAAGTAGGAACGGCAACGATCGTCGGATAGACAGACTGCCATTCCTCCGTTGCCCATACAAGTCCTCCGCGCCCTTGCGTAAGGGAAACTGTGGCATCGCTTCCGGCACAGCTGGAATCTCCGATAAAAACTATCATTGGATAAGATCCGGACGGATTGTAGTCCTCCGGAAGATACAGATTATAGGTAATGGAAAGATCGCTCTCGGGGTCCGAATAGGTTTTCTGTTCGAACTTATCGACATAGGTCGAAATGAGGGTGTCTTCATCCTCTGCCAATGTGTTGGGAACAGCTCCGATTTCAAAAGCGGTCATTTCAGACGCCGCATCTGTTTGACTTGTCTCTTCCTGTGAAGAAACATTCCCACAGGCTGCCATAGTGTAAACCATGGTTGCTGCGAGTAGTAGTGCGAGTGTTTTTTTGAACATAAAAAGTTCCTCCATTTTGATTATTTTGGAGCGTTTTATATTGCGAACTACCATCCGCAGCAGCTTTGCCTGAACCATGGGGACGGAGTTATGGGACCATTTCTTCCCACGAAAAAGCCGCCATAGGCATAAAGCTTTCTCAAAAGAATGACCCTATGACTCCGTCCCTATGGATCACTATTTTGCCATAGCCTTCCCCATCTCAATCGCTTTTTTGCACTCTCCAGGAAATACCGTCTCACGGCATTGCTTTTTCTTCATAACAGGATATCCGTATTCCATCCCTTACGAGGGTCTGCATTTACAACTACGATTGTCCTTGGCATATTATTTCTCTTTCTTTTCTCTATGTGCAGTGATGATCGTATAACTGCCGATATTCACTGTAATGATGCAACCATCGACGCAAATATACCAATTTTTTCCTTGACAGTCTATTTTGGCCTGTTCCGACATGATTCTTGATCTGCACCAATCAACTACATCGACATCCCCCAGAGCAAGATTTCTTCTTATTCGTTCCAGCCCCATCTCTGTTGTGTGAAGCTTATCCAGATCATTTAACAAAACCTGTTTGTCCATATGAACCCCATGCATAGAACCAGCCTACAAATTATCTCAATTTAGTTCATCTTCTCTTGAATACCCTTGGTTTTTTCAAGTTCCTTTTTACATCCACATACTATCTCTTCCCCCGCCCAAAACACAAAAAACATGATCAAAAAAGATCCGAGATACAACTTATCCTGTAATATACTCCAAAAACCACGCAGGGATTCATAATGATAAAACCCTTCATGGATCAATATCCGTCTTTTAGCAAGCGGTAATACAAAGTTTATCGCAAGTGAAGCTATCGCCGCATATAACACTCGCCAGCGAAGGTTATATTCTGATAATAAAGCCGTAATAACTGCGATAAAGAGTGGCAGTATAAACCATAGTACGATCAGCAGGACACTCAAAGGAAAAACCAGCAACAATTCTTCAGAGATCCCGGTTATATATACAAGTGCAATAAGTCCTGCCAGATATATGATCAACGGAAAGATAGATTTTAATTGCATCTGCCTCCTTTTGGACCATGGGGACGGTGTCAAGGGGCCATTTTTCCCACGGGGTGAACCACCGCCGGATCAACGTGGTCTCAAAATGTCCCTCTGACTCCGTCCCTATAGACCATACTCCATTTCAAAAATGACCCCCTGACTCCGTCCCCCAGGGCCACCCAGGGCCACCTATATCTCTGCATCAAAGGTTCCCCCGTTTTCCACCGGCACGCTTTGCGAGAATGTATCAATCACTGCCATATCCATTCCCCCGAGTGACAACGATACTCCGCTGTCGCAGCCTGCCGCAAAAGAAGCTTTTCCAACATTTTCTTTTTCCGACTGCAACCTGTCAAATAATGCTTTCAGATACTTAAGGTCTGCCTTTAAGATATCCCTTGCCTCATCAGATCTGTGCTTTACCTTAAGCTGATCCAGGTCCTCCGGTGTCATAGATCCGGAAAGAACCTCAGCCATCTCATCCAGATCCTCATACATTTCAGCTGTCTCTTCTGCCATTTCCATTATGTCATCTGCAGCAAGCTCCAGCTTTTCCATTAAAGCCTGAAATTCTTCCTGCTCAAGCTTTTGGATTTCTTGTTCCGTTTCAGTATACTCTGTCTGTTCTTCCGTCTCTACAGGCAGTTCCTCATCCTTTTCCATGCTTCTTTCTGCAGTCTCTTCCATTTTAAGGTTTTTCTTTTTCTTATCGCAAGCCCTCTGAACCATTTCAGCATGAAGGATCGCTCTAAGAACCTCTTCTTCATCAACATCACCGCTTTTGAGCTGTTTCTTCAACATCCCTATTTTGGCCCGTATACCGTTAGAAACCTGCATGGCCTTTGTAGACGACTTTGCCTGTAAAACCTCCGCTGATATCTGCTTAAAACTGTACAGAACAGGTTTCTTTTTCTTCCCTGTTTTTTTTGTAGGCCTGCAGATCCCGATGGTTCCTACATGATTACCATAAACATCATACAGCCTCTTCCTGTAGTGAGTTGTGTTGCCGCTCACTGTGACTTCCCATCCGTTCATATTACCACCCCCTTAAGCAAGTCACGATATTACCCTGGTTACAGCCACATGATAATGCGATTCCATATATCCGTTTCAGTATGATTCGGAATCTTTATGATATCTGCTCTAAGCTCCCCTGCATCAAGCTCTCCCCAGCCTGCACTCCCGCCGATACCCGGGATCTTATAATATCCTCCTACGGAAAAATAAAACCATTCCTCCCCCGATTCCGCTGCCGGATATTCTTTTAGCAGCGCTGCCCCGTCAATATAAATGTGATCACTATCAAAAGCAGTCACGATAGAATTGTCATAATCCGTATAGATTTTTTCAGTGTCCCCGGCATAACAGATCGCGCTGATATTATCATAATAATTAACCCTTTTATAAGAATTAGAAGCTATCATGACCAATGCCACTGCTATGGTCAAAGTTATAGCCATCGCTCCGAGAATAAGAACTTTTTCATTATATGTTTTTCGATCAACGATCCGTTCCAGCCTCTTTTTCAAGCTTTTATAACTATCGTCCCATGCAAAAGACATTCCACTGTCACAACCAAATCTTTTCCTTGTCAGTATCCTGTCCCCGGCACATGCAATTATAGTTTCACCATAATCATACACATCGATCCCGTTTTGCTGTATCGTAACCGTGTCGCAGATATCTTCCAGATCATGTTTTATATAACCTACGCATAGATGAAGAAACGGATTAGGCCACAAAAATATGCGCAAAAGATCATACGCAAGCATTATCCATAGATGCCCGAGTTTGATGTGTGTCTCTTCATGCTTTATGACAATATTAGAATGATCTCCAGACATATCCTCCGGAATGACTATTACCGGTCTAAGACACCCTGTACAAAAAGAGGAAACCTGCCCCGGGAACTCCTTTATCATATGATCTGAAGAATAAACCCCGGAATCATATAAACGGTTTACCGAGTCGTAAAGCCTTTTTCTGCCTGTAAATATTACCACCCCTGCTACTATCATTCCGGAAAAATACACTGCCCCTATCCATCTTTTATTGCACAGGATATACCACCAGTAAAAGAGCCTGATACCCAGGTCTGTCATAAAAAACGCATGAAGCTTTCCGCAAAAAACAACAGGGATCAAAAGACACCACAAAGCGCCTTTGCCAAAAACTGACCTTGCAAACAGCGTGCCCCGCAGGATCATTATCATCCCCAGAACAAACACGGAGATGATAACGCAAAATCCAAGTATTGTTGAATAATAAACCCCTGTAAACTCAATAAATCCATACAGTCCATTAAAGAATAACGCTGCTCCCTGCATAACTCTACCTATACTCATCCATGAGAATTATTTATTCTTCTTAGCTTTTTCTATGATGTTTTCCAGTTCCCTTATCTGTTCTTTTGACAACTTTTCGTTATCCAACAAGGTAAATGCCGCTGATAGCCTGTTGCCCTCAAAATAACTATCCACGAACGTAATGCTCTTGGCTTTACGGCATTCTTCCCGACTCCTTACAGCAGTATAGTGATAAACTCTGCTGTCCTCCTCGTCGACCGTATATGTAAGCATCCCCTTTTTGCATAATCTGTTAATAAGAACTCTTACCATTCTCTGTGTCATCTTAGAGGACTTTGGAAGCCTGTCTGCTATCTCAGATGAAGTCAGGTCATGCCCGCACCGCCAAAGCGTCTCCATGATCATCCATTCGCTTTCACTTGGTAACATCTCTTCTCTTGACATGATTTGCCTCCGTACATATTCTTATCTGATCATCTGATAATAAAAGAATATCACATTCGATAACAAACATTAATTTTAAGCGCGGATAATATATGCAAAATAATAAACAAATAATATCATGTTCTCACATCCATGTTATGATCGACAAAAGAACTTAATGAAACTTCGGCCGGTGTTGTTGCCGCTACTCTTTCATCAATATGCGGCCCGCCGGTATTGTGTTCAGAGGCCGACTTCGTATATACCGCTACTCCTGCAACGGTGATCTGTCTTTCCTCACCTTCGCCGGGGATCTTCTCTTTTTTATTTTCACCGAGAACCTTCTCTTCTTTTCCTTCACCTGTGACCTGTCCATTTCCTGATGCTTTCCTTGCGAGTTGCTCCTGAACCTTCTCGGCCTGCTCTTTTCTTTCCGCCCTTTTCTTATCGCGTTGCTTTTCGACGCGTTCATTTTGTTTCTGTTCTTCCGCATCAGCCATGGCAGCTTCGTTCATATTGCTGTTTAGTTCAGACAATCGGGACATTTCCTGCTGACCGATCTCTGTGGCCTTTTTTTGTATATCCTCAAGATCTTCTTTCTTCTTCGCGGCATCTCCACCCCTGCCGGAATCCAGTTTTATTTCTGTATCAAGTACCCCTGCTTTTCTTTCCATCTGTGTTTTTATAGCGTGTTGTGCCTTCACCTGCTCCATAGAGCTGCTGGCTGAAATAAGTGATTTTGTCATAATATTCGATAAAGCCATGTAACTACCTCCGTGTAATAGAAATCCCCTCAAAAGTCCCTGACAATATGCGTATAGCCCTTCTCTATGTTTTATATCGGATAACATTTGTTAATAGTTAATAGCTGTTATCAATTTTGTTGCTTTACTTTTCATAGGATTTCCATAAATCCCCGTTGTGCATCTGTCGGATGAGTATGGAACCTGCCGGTCGCGCGGTGTATCCGCCGGTTGCG
>JAILQK010000165.1 GCA_024699045.1 Lachnospiraceae bacterium
TATAGTAACAGGATTTACAACGTCTCCCAAGGATGTATTTTCGGGAGAGCAGTTCACACTGAATCTTTCAATAGAAAACACCTCGAGCGAGACCACGGTCAAGAACCTCCAGCTGGATCTTACCGCTACGGTCGAAGGCTCACAGACACAGGCGAGCTATGCCGCTTTCCTTCCTACCTCGGGTTCCAATTCGGTTTATGTGGAAAGTATCGCTCCAGGCGGACACACGGATCTTACGATGGATTTTGAGGCTAAGGCCGGACTTGAGCAGAAACCGTACGTGATGACCATAGATATGAAATATGAGGATGAGAGGGCAAATGCCTACGAAGGAAAGGGCAGCGTATCGATCCCGGTAAAGCAGGTGTCTAAATTTGACACCTCGACTCCGACCGCCGAGCCTTCGGTCATAGATATCGGGGAGCAGTCGGATCTTATATTCGCCATATATAATACGGGAAAGACGACGCTATACAATGTTCAGGTAACGGTTGCCGACAAGACGGTGCAGCCGGCGCTTGCCTATGTGGGCAATCTGTCTCCCGGAGCCACCGGCAATGTCGATGTTATGCTTACCGGAGCCGAGTATTCGGAAACAGATTCGGCGGAGATCCCGGTGGAGATCTCATACGAGGACGAGACCGGAGCCGTGTCGAAGCAGACACGGACGATAGGACTTACGGTACAGCAGGCGGTAGCGGATGATTTCCAGTTTGTGGAGGAAGTGCCCGAAGAAGAGGTCGGAGGACTCGCAGGACTTCTTCTCTGGCAGAAGATCCTCATAGGTGTCGGAGCCGCTTTGATCCTTATAGGGGTCATAGCGATGATAAAGGCCATACGCAGAAAGAAAAAGATGAAGGAAGAGGATGAGCTTGCGAGCGGGATAGACGAGTATGACATTCCTTCATCGGAACCGGATAAAAAGGACGAAAGATCCGGCAAGGACAGTGACGGATGAGATTTTCGGATAAGTTCGGCATGGCGGCGGGCTCGCTCTTTAAGCGAAAGCTCCGTACAATGTTGACGGTATTGGGAGTCATGATCGGAGTGGCTGCCATAGTGACCATGATGGCTCTGGGAGAAGGACTGCAACGTCAGAGCCTTGAACTTATCGAGCAATACGGCGGACTTCGTACCGTCGAGGTAAGAGAGGGCTCCAATCAGGGAAGTCAGGCAGCAACCGGCGGCGGGAGCACGACCGCTACGGATCTGAAGCTTTCGGACAGCACGATGGAGCTGATCAAAAACATAGATCATGTAGAGTCGGTATATCCTACCCTTGAGTTTCAGGCAGTGATCCAGAGCGGTCCGTATAAGCTGAATCTTTACAGCGGACAGGCCGTGCCTTTGGAGGTTTTAAGGGATTCCGGATGGGAATTTGCCGAAGGGGAATGGCCGTCTCCCGGGGACGAGCTTTCATTTGTGTTCGGAAATCTCCTCATCCAGGATTTTGAAGACGCCCGGGGAAATATCGTCTATTGGAATACGGGAAAGACCGTTGACGTCGATTTCATGACTTCCAAACTTTTTACCATATTTGATATGGAGGCATACAGCGCCACACAGAATGATAAAGAAAATGCCCAGGGCAGCGGGACAGCGGCATCGAATTCTTCGGCGGATTCATCGACCTCGGGGACGGACGGCGGAGCTACCGGTTCTTCAGGTGATGCAGGAGGAACCGGGAAATCCCTTCCGGCTCCGAAGAAATATATCATACCGACATCGGGGGTCCTTGCCGGCGGTATGGATGATTATAATGAATATTCGTGGAATGTTTACTGCGATATAGAGGCTCTTGAAAAGCTGTATAAGAAGATCTTCAAGGGAAGGGTCGTACCGGGGCAGCCTTCAAAGAAAAACGGCAAGCCTTATCCGGAATTATTCTATTCCAAACTCAGTGTCATCGTTGACGATATCGAAAATATAGAAGCGGTCCAGCAGGAGATCGGAGATCTCGGTTACCAGACCAGCAGTAACTCGGAATGGATCTCACAGGCGAGAGAGCAGTCCCGCAGCCAGCAGGCGATGCTCGGAGGGATCGGCGCGGTGTCGCTCCTTGTCGCGGCGATAGGCATCGCCAATACCATGATGATGTCCATATATGAGAGGACCAAGGAGATCGGGGTCATGAAGGTCATCGGCTGCGGACTCTATGATATACAGCAGCTTTTCCTTATCGAGGCAGGCATGATCGCATTCTGCGGAGGGATCACGGGTCTGGGTCTGTCGTGCATCGTATGTCTTGTGATAAATAAGATCACGGAGACTACTACCGCGGTGATCCCCGGCTGGATGTACCCGGTATCGATAGTATTTGCGATAATAGTTTCAATGATCGCCGGATATATGCCAAGTAAAAGGGCTATGTCGCTATCGGCTCTTGAAGCGATAAGAACTAACTGATTGGTTGACATAAATGGTTTTTAGCTCACTTGAATTTATTTTCAGATTCCTGCCGGTTTTTCTGATCGTTTATTATCTGGTACCCGGGTATTGGAAAAACGCGGTTTTGCTGATCGGCAGCATAGCATTTTATGCATTTGGGGAACCCGGATATGTAGTGCTCATAATCTGCTCGGTCCTTGTTAACTACTTTCTGGCGCTTGCCATAGGCAGGAGCGGCAAGGAGTGGAAGAGAACCGCACTGCTTGTGGTTGACATAATTTACAATATCGGACTTCTGGCGGTATTCAAATATCTGGGTTTTATCATTGAGAACATAAACGTCCTCAGCGGATCGGGTCTCGAGATCCCTGAGATAGCGCTTCCTCTCGGGATATCCTTTTTCACGTTTCAGATCCTTTCATATGTCGTCGATGTCTATCGCAAAAAGATACCCTATGACAGATCGCTCATAGACCTGGGGACATACATCCTGATGTTTCCGCAGCTTATCGCGGGACCGATCGTTACCTACAGTGAAGTGGCGCTGGATCTTAAAAGCAGGGAGAAGAAGATCAGGGATCTTGAGGAGGGACTTAAGCCCTTTATCATAGGCCTTGCGATGAAGGTGCTGCTCGCAAATAATCTGGGAACGATATGGAGCAGTGTGGGTACGACTGGATATGAGAGTATTTCTACCGTGTTCGCATGGATCGGAGCGGTCGCATATACATTTCAGATATATTTTGATTTTGCGGGGTATTCCATGATGGCGATAGGGCTCGGAAGAATGCTGGGCTTTACGATCCCGGAGAACTTCGATCATCCTTATGCGGCAGTGTCGATCAGGGATTTCTGGAACCGATGGCATATGACACTCACCGGGTGGTTCAGAGAGTATCTGTATATCCCGCTCGGAGGGAACAGAAAAGACGGTCTTCGCACTTATGTAAACCTGGCGATCGTCTGGTTCATCACCGGACTCTGGCACGGCGCGGCCTGGAATTTCGTGTTGTGGGGGCTTTATTATTTTGTATTTATCGCATTGGAAAGACTCTTTCTCGGGAAGCTGCTCGAAAAGCTCCCCAAAGTGGTGGGCTGGCTTTATATGATGGTAGTGACGGTGATAGGATGGGTCCTGTT
>JAILQK010000201.1 GCA_024699045.1 Lachnospiraceae bacterium
TTAAAAGACAACTGTCATGGTAGTTCCTTCTCCGGGGGCACTGTCGACTTTGATCCTTGCATCATGAAGCTCAACGATATGCTTCACGATTGCCAGACCCAGTCCGGTTCCCCCGGTCTCTTTTGATCTGCTCTTATCTACACGATAGAATCTTTCAAATATCCGGTGCTGTTCGGAAACGGGTATGCCTATGCCATCATCCCTGACCATAAGGACCGGCCTGCCTTCCGAACACTTTACCGATACCTCAACACTGCCTCCCGGATTATTGTATCTGATGGCGTTCTGAGTCAGATTCTCAACCAGTTCCTTCAGCATATCCTTATTCCCGCGAACTAATAACGGTTCTCCCTCAAATGACAATGTCACATTTCGCGCATTGGCATTGACTGTCAACTCATCCATACACTCTTCAACGGTTTCGCACAGATCTATTTCATCAAAAGCAGGCTCATGATCCTTTCTGTCCAGTTCGGACAGTTTTATGATATCGTTGATCAGAGACAGTAATCTGTTTGCATTTTTCCTGATCTCCTGATAAAAGTGTTTCTTTTGATCTTCTAAAGCCATATCTCCTTCCAAAAGCTGAGCATATCCCGATATCGCGGTAAGCGGGGTCTTAAGCTCATGAGATACATTCGCCGTAAAATCCTGTCTGGCTTTAGCTGCAGACAGGATATCTATGTGCTGGGCTCTGATCATATGCATAAATGGATCCAGTTCCTTGTACGGTGATTCATAATCGGAGTTTTCCAGGTTTTCCGCCATCATCTCAATGGGATTCAGCAATTGTTGTGTCAAAAGATGGGAGATCCCGATACAGACTGCAATGATGATAAGTATTATCAATGCTATTATCGGGATCCCGGATATGAATACCGACCAAAGGTTCTGAGCATCGGTCGCCACTCTTAGGACTGTTCCGTTATCAAGCAGTACCGCATAATAAAAAGTATTCTTGTTCATGGTATCTGATCTTCTTACTGATTCTCCGATACCTTTTTCAAAAGCTTCAATGATCTCCGGACGGTCGTTATGATTTGACAGCATCTGCTCGGATGCATCATTATCATACAGAACAGTCCCGTCCTCTCCAACCCAGGTGACCCGGAGTTCACTCATATCGGTAGACAGATCTATGCTGTTCGTATCTATATCTACCGACTCAAAATATCTGGTATCTTTCAGAAGCTTGGCACTCACGGTAAGATCTGCCCTTACCTGCTTCTGAAACAGACTGTAGTATATAAATGTGATCCCTGCCACCGTGGCTGCTATCGCAAGGACGGCTATTCCTACCAGCCTCTCGTTTATCTTTTTTTTCATTCGATCGCGTAGCCTACATTTCTTATCGTTTTTATCCGCATCCCGTAATCTCCGAGCTTTTGCCGCAAGGTTTTGACATGCATGTCGATAGTACGGGACTCTCCCTCGTAGTCTGTCCCCCATACGTGCTCCATTATCATGTCCCTGCTGAGCGCAATGCCCCGGTTCGCTAAAAACAGCGCCAACAGCTTATATTCTTTATACGTCAGCTCTACGGTTTTCCCATCGACCGACACCTCATGTTTTTCGTTGTTTATCAGGAGTCCGTCAAGCTTTAGCTCTTTAACGTTTTCTGTCTGGGTCCTTCTTAGAAGTGCTTTAACTCTTGAGATCAGTTCCATGACTGAAAAAGGCTTCTTTATATAATCATCGGCTCCATCTTCGATCCCCTTTACGAGATCCAGCTCCGAAGTTTTCGCGGTGACCATGATGACCGGAACTCCTTTCGTTTCAATGTTCCTTCTAAGCTTCCTTACGATCTCATTTCCGTTTTCATCCGGAAGCATTATATCTATCAGACACAGCTCCGGGATCACTTCTCCCAGTTTTTTATAAAAATCCGCGGCACAGCAAAATCCCACCGTTTTGTGTCCGGCATTCATAAGCGCGAATTCCTCTATTTCTCTTATGTTGTCATCGTCTTCTATGATATATATAAGTGCCATGTATTTTCCCGTCCACTCATATTTTAACCGGCCGTAGCAGCTTCCTGTTTGCCGATCGGATATCGTTTCATCAACTCCTCATATTCTTTATCAAACGATGCCCTTTCTTCCGTGGAGAAGTTTTCAAAGTATTCATGTGTACTGTAATCATTATCGTAAATCGTGATCATCTCTACCGCAATATTCGAGCAATGATCCGAAACCCTCTCAAGTCCCGTCAGTATATCTTCCAGTATAAATCCCATTTCGATGGTACATTTACCCTTCTTCAATCTCTTAATATGGTTCTCTTTGATCTTTTTTGCAAGCGTATCTATTACCTCTTCCAAAGGCTCTACATGCATCGCCTCTTCGACCTTATCCATACAAAAGCTCTCCGTTGTCATATCGCAAATGTCTTTTACGGCCCTGCATAAGGTTTCTATCTCTTTCTTTGCATGCTTTGTAAATGACAGGCCCTTGGTATGTATTTCCTCCGCCGATGTCACAATGCCCATGGCATGGTCCGATATCCTTTCAAAATCGCTTATGCTATGCAGGATTATAGACATGCTCTGACTGTCTGACATGGAAATATTCTTACTTGAAAGCTTTACGAGATAAGATCCCAAAACGTCCTCATATCTGTCTGCCTCTGATTCCAAACGGATCACTTCATCCGCCTTTTCTTTATCGTAATTTAATAATACCTCAAGAGCAAGTCCTATTGCCCTACCGGTAAGCTCAGCCATTTCATGAGCCTTTCCTCTGCAGAGTTCCATTGCAAAAGCGGGACGGTTCAGGAATCTTTCATCTATAGAAACCATCGTCTCCGTGATGATCTCCTCTTTGCTCTTTCTGTCCGGTATCGTGATCTCTGCAAGTCTTACCAGTCTGTCGGAAAACGGGAACAGTACCACTGTGGCTCCGATGTTAAACAGGCTGTGTATCACTGCTATGCCAGCCGCATCGGCATTTTCCGCTAAAAAAGCAAATTCAATAAAATAATTCAGGGAATAGAACAGCGTCATAAAAAGGATCGTGCCGATAAGATTGAAGTACAGATGGATCATTGCCGCACGCCTGGCATTTTTACTTGCGCCTATAGATGAGATGATAGATGTCACACAGGTACCAATGTTCTGCCCCATGATTATAGGCAGCGCAACCGCATAGCTGACTGCTCCCGTTGTGCAAAGCGCCTGAAGTATGCCAACCGAGGCGGATGAACTCTGTATTATCGCGGTAAGTACAGCACCAACCGCCATTCCGAGTACCGGATTGCTAAACGCTGTCATTATACTCGTAAAGGAAGTATTGTCGGACAAGCCGGATACCGCACTGCTCATAGTCTCCATCCCGAACATGAGGATCGCAAATCCAAGCATTATGCCGCCGATATCTTTTCTTTTCGATTCGCTTTTGCTTGCCATCACAAGTATGATGCCGACGGCCGCCAAAACAGGAGAAAATGATGACGGTTTTAATAATTTCAGCCAGACAGTACTTCCTTCGATACCTGTAAGAGACAACATCCATGAAGTGATCGTTGTTCCAATATTTGCACCCATGATGATACCGACCGCCTGTGACAGTCTCATGATCCCTGAGTTAACAAAACCCACTACCATGACCGTTGTAGCTGACGAAGACTGGATAACCGCAGTAACCCCCGCCCCGAGCAATACCGCATAGATCCTTTTGGTCGTCAGCTTTTCCAGTATCTTTTCCAGCTTGCCTCCTGCCATCTTGGACAGGCCGTTCCCCATTATGTTCATTCCATACAGGAAAAGAGCAAGCCCCCCTGTCATATTAAGAAGATCAAATATGTCCATATGATTCCCTTGTTTTTTCGATCGATACCGGTCATTTAGTATTAGGATACGAAAACAATGTAAAATCTATGGACATGCTTGTGTAAAATCTGTGTAAAATATATGCTTTTGTCATTCAGGTCATATCATCAGCCATTATCCCCAGTGAGTATATTACCCACTCTGCTATATTGCTTGCATGATCACCTATGCGTTCAAAATACTTTGCAATCATAAGGTAATCCGTAGCTTCCTCGCCCTCTGAAGGATCAGCCAGAATAAGCTCTACTGCATTTTTCCTTGTGGCATCGAATAAAGAATCTACAATATCATCGTGTTCGATGACCTCCTTTGCCTTATCTGCATTTTTTTCAACATAGGCTTCTATACTGTGATTAAGCATGAGCAGAGTCTCTGATGCCATCTTCCGTATGTACTCGAAAGAATCCGCTCTGCTTTTTTCTCCCATTAAGACAGTCATTTCGGATATGTCCGCCGCATGGTCCCCTATCCTTTCCATGTCAGTGACCATCTTCATCGCTGCAGTAACCGTACGCAGATCCCTTGCGACAGGCTGCTGCTGGATCAACAGATTAAAACATATTTGTTCTATCTGCTTTTGGAGCTGATCGATCTCTGTATCATTCTCCATTATTGATCCTGCCTTTTCCGTATCCTTCTTCACCAAAGCATCTATCGCATTTTCGATAGACTCCATTATCTTATTTCCCATCTGCACCATTTCCTTGTTTAATTCGGAAAGCTGTTCTTCAAATTTATTTCTCATGTAAAACTCCCTTCTGCGCCCATACTTCAGCACAAGGTCCCGGATGAACCTTGTGATCAGCCGAACCTTCCTGTAATGTAATCTTCGGTTCTTTTATCCTTCGGATATGAAAAGATCTGTTTGGTGTCTCCGAATTCCACCATCTCTCCTACAAGAAAAAAAGCGGTATGATCGGAGACTCTGGCCGCCTGTTGCATGTTATGGGTAACAACCACAACCGTATATCTTTTCTTCAGATCTTCCATGAGGTCCTCGATCTTTGTCGTTGAGATAGGATCCAGTGCTGAGGTCGGCTCATCCATGAGAAGGATCTCGGGTTCCACCGCAAGAGCTCTGGCGATACATATCCTCTGCTGCTGTCCTCCCGATAATCCCAGCGCCGATCTCTTAAGCCGGTCCTTCACTTCGTCCCAGATCGCTGCCCCCTTAAGGCTCTCCTCGACGATCCGGTCCAATTGTTTTTTTTCTTTTATTCCATGGATCCTCGGACCATAGGCCACATTATCATATATACTCATAGGGAACGGATTGGGTTGCTGAAAGACCATCCCCACTTTTTTCCTGAGCAGGGTTGTATCAACCCGCCTTGCATAAATATCCTCGCCGTCTATTTCTATCGTACCGTTTATCTTCACCCCTTCCACCAGATCATTCATCCTGTTAAGTGTCTTTAAGAATGTGGATTTGCCGCAGCCGGAGGGTCCGATAAACGCGGTGATCGCATTTTCCCTTATATTCATATTTACATTTTTCAACGCATGATTTTCACCGTAGTACAGGTTAAGCTCCCGTACCGATATTTTTGTTTTTTCCATTATCATTCCTTTCGAGTCACATCAAAACGTTTAGTCAATGCCTTGGTAGCGAGGTTTATGCCCAGCACTATAACGATCAGCACAACTGCTATCCCGAATGCGGTATCAAAGTCACCCTCGCTGGTAGCGGACAGATACATTTGGATCGTAAGGGTCCCTCCCGATTGGAACGGCTTAGCCAGCAATCCTGCGAATCCCTTGGGTAACAGCTTTGCGCTTCCAGCCGTAAATAATAATGCAGCTGACTCTCCCACTATCCGTCCGATAGCGAGTATCGTCCCGGTAATGATCCCCGGCATGGCGCTTGGGAGCAGGATAGTTCTGATCATGTGCCACTTACCGCTTCCAAGCCCTATGGCACCATTGCGATATGCTTCGGGAACCGTCTTTAACGCTTCCTGCGTATTTCTTGTCATAAGAGGCAGGACCATCATGATGAGTGTCAGCGAGCCGGTAAGAAGAGAATAACCAAGCCCCAGTTTTTCTCCGAAAAACATCATTCCGAACAGACCAAAAATAATGGAAGGGATACCCGAAAGTGTTTCCGTAGCGTACTCTATCCGTGTCACCATCTTGCCGGGCTTTGCATATTCATTCAGATAGATCGCGCTTCCCACCCCTATAGGTGTTGCAATGATCATAGTGATCACAATGATAAACAGTGTATTTACGATATTGCCTGCGATCCCCACGGTTCCATTGAGTACGCTCGTAACCGATGTCAGAAACGACCAGTTAACTGACTTTGATCCTTTTGAAAACACATATATCACTATCCCTGCAAGTAGCAGCACTGAAAACGCTGCAGACAGACAGATCGTTGTTCTTGTAATTGCATCAATGACCTTTCTTTTACCTGTTGTCATCTTTGATCCCCCCTTTCCGGGCTTTAAGGAGGATAAAGTTAACGATCATGATAAAGACATACAGCACCAGACCGACCGTGTATAAAACCTGCCTGTGAAGACCGCTGGCATACCCCATTTCACTGACTATCTGTGTTGTAAGCGTCCTCACGGAATTGAACGGCAACGGTATGTTTACCGCTCCGCCGGCTACCATGTTGATCGCCATCGCTTCACCAAGAGCTCTTCCTATACCCAGAACAACTCCGGTCAGGATCCCTGACTTCGCCGCCGGGATCACTGTCTTGAATATTGTCTGCTCCTTTGTTGCCCCAAGTGCTAGTGAAGCCGCTCTCAGATTATCCGGTACCGCTTTTAGTGAAGACGTGCTGACACTTATAACTGTAGGCAGGATCATGATCGATAGTACTATTACTGCTGAAAGCATATTCGCCCCGCCTGTATAAACATGTTCGCTGTCCCCCTCGTATATCTTTTTTTCCAATGCGTACATTAAGGGATTTAATACCATCATTCCTATAAGTCCGTAAATGACCGACGGTATCGCAGCCAGCAGTTCTACAGCGTTTCTTACCAGATCTCCCGGTTTTTTTCCTGCTATTTCAGACAAAAAAACCGCGCTCAGCACTCCGATCGGCACCCCTGTTATAATAGCCGCTCCCGTTCCGATCAGAGAGGACAGGATGATGTATCCTATGCCATAGGAAGGGGGTTCTGCAGTAGGCTTCCATACTATCCCAAATAAAAGATCCGAAACCCCGACTTCCTGCAAAGCCGAGGTCCCTTTGATGATCATATAAAGAGTGATCGCGCTCACTGCAAATATAGCTGCCCCGGCGCAAATAAAAAATATGATCCCGGCCGTTTTTTCTATAATTGCTTTCCTTCTCATTATTAACGCCTTCAGACAGCTCTATTGCGGGCTGATCAGACCGACCGTTTTGATTACTTCTTTCCCGGTCTCGGAACCTACATAGTCAAACCAACTCTGAACCACCTCATTCTGTTCACTGACTTCCCCTATCGTAGCCATTACAAACGGCCTCTGAAGGAGATATGCTCCCGCAAGTATCTGTTCCTCTGTCGGTTCCACGCCATCTATTTTTAATCCGGTAACCGTATCATCCACCACATCAAGCGATACATATCCGATCGCGCCGGGAGTGGCGGCAACCTTTGCAAGTACCGCACCTGTAGAATCAAGCTCCTGTGCATAGGCACATGCATCCTTTATATCCATAAGCTCCTCAAAAGCGTCTCTGGTTCCCGA
>JAILQK010000205.1 GCA_024699045.1 Lachnospiraceae bacterium
GAGGAAGCACTTTCCGCCTCAGCCCTTGCTTTATCAACGGCGCTCTGGGCCGACTCGAGAGCCTTCCTTGTCAGGCTGTCAAGGTTTTCATCGTCGGTCACGGTCACGTTGCCTTCTTCATCCAGAGTATACGCGACATCACTGTCTTCAAGGATCGCCTTAAGTTTAGCTTCCGCATCGGCTGCCTTTGCATCTGCCGCTTTCTTCTCCTTCTCGGCACTCTCTACGGCACTCGCTGCGACCTCAAGCGCTTTTGATGCCGTCTCAAGCTTTGTCTCTGCTTCGGTGACCGCCGCCTGACTTTCCTCCAAAGCTTTCTGAGTCTCCTCGACTCCTTCCTGCGCGGTAGCCTTGGCGCTGTCTGCGCTCTGCTTATCTGAATATATCACCGCCGCGTCTGTAGCCGTGGTCTCACTCTGCTCTGTCGCATCCTCATGAGTCTCATCGGTTTTATCCACCGCAGCGTCCACCGACTGCGAAGCTTCCTCGGTCTTTGTGTCGGCATAGGATATCGAAGCATCCGCCGCGGTCGCTGCCGCATCATAATCTTCCTGCGCCTGCTCCATTGCGTATATGGACTGATCAAGCGCGCTTACCTGCTGATTCAGGCTGTCGATCGCATCACCGGTAACCTGCAGATCCTCGGAAATGCTGGTCTGGACCTCTGCGCCGCCATCATCACCGGAATCGCCCGATCCTTCATCATCCGCCTGAGCGTCATCTCCGGAGCCTTCCCCGGCATTGTCCTCGTTCGCCGCATCCGACCCTGCTCCTTCACCCTCAGCGGCAGCATCGGCCCCGTCAGACTCTGCCCCGGCTTCCTCTCCTCCGGCTTCTGAACCCGTTTCCGTCCCGGTCTGCCCGGCATCATCGCCGGATCCGGTATCCGTCCCGTTGTTTGCGGTTTCATAAGCAACGGCAGCCTCCTCTGCTGTCTGTACAGCATCGGAAGCGTCTCCAAGTGTCTCTTTTATATCATTGTTTTCATTGCTCTCCTGAGTCTCACCTTGTCCGACAGCCTCGTTCTGTCCGTTATCGGTGTTGGCGGGTTCAGGATTTTCTTCGGCAAAAGCAGTAACGGTCGGCATAAGAGAAAGCGCCGCCGACAGTCCTATGCTTATCGCTTTTAGAACCTGACGCGATGCATCCTTATTTATCATTTTCTGTCTCCTTTTCTGCCTGCTTCACACATGCATTTTTTTAGTCTAAAAGATATATCGGATATTATATCACATTTCTGAAGAGCAAAATCTGTGGCAATTCAGTGTTTTTCTGCTCGTTTTTTCTGCTTTTCGCCTTTATCTTATCCGCCTCACATCTTCCTGAGCTCCGACCACGCCAGCGGAACCGCCAGCAGGATCGACAGCAGATCCGCAAGAGGCTGTGAGATCTCAACCCCGGTCAGGCCCGCTATACCGGGCAGTATCAATATGAGCGGAATAAAAAAGATCCCGTTCCTGGCAGAGGCTGTGATCGAAGCCTTCACCCCCTTACCCATCGACTGGAGCATCATGTTGCTCATCACGATACCTCCCATCAGTGGGAGTGACAAAGCCTGGAATCTGAGCGCATCCGCTCCGATCGCTATGACGTCGGGATCATCCCGGAACACCCCTACTATCCGGTCCGCAAAAGCCAGGCAGCAGGCAGCTGCAAGACAAAGGAATAAAGTTCCGTATTTCACACAGAAAAAATACCCTTCCCTTACTCTGCCGTAAAGCCCCGCGCCGTAGTTGTACGAGCAGACCGGCTGATATCCCTGTCCGAATCCGATGAGCGCAGACGACGTCAGCATCATAATCCTTGTTACGATAGACATTCCCGCGATCGCCGCATCCCCGCCTATGCTTCCGGCCGCATGATTGAGAAGCAGCGTTGATACCGCTGCCAGTCCCTGTCTGAAAAGAGACGGGATCCCTCCGTTAACTATCTCCATGAAAAACCGTGCGCTTATCCTGACATTTGCCGGAGTCAGTCTGATATTCTCACCCTTGCGTGTTCCGTAAAGTAGCAGCGAAAAGCTCATGATCTGCCCGCAAACGGTTGCGACCGCCGCTCCCGATACCCCCATCCTGAAACCCAGGATCAAAAGCGGATCAAGCCCCATGTTCACTATGGCTCCGCACATCAGCCCCGCCATTGCGTAGACCGCGCTCCCCTGAAATCTCAGCTGATTGTTGATCACAAACTGCCCCATCATAAAAGGAGCTCCCAACAGGATGATCCTCATATAATCGGTAGTGTCCTTAAGTGTGGTTGGAGTTGTTCCGATAAGCAGAGCCAGCGGTTCGATAAATATTATGCCGAGCGCCGCGACAAGAGCGCCCAGCACGAGCGACAGCATAAAGCCCGTCGAAGCCATTTCATTCGCTTCCTTTTTATTTCCTGCCCCAAGCTGTCTTGCGATATAATTCCCGGATCCGTGCCCGCAAAAAAATCCCAGAGCCTGTATCACCGCCATCACCGAAAATACGATCCCCACCGCGGCTGTGGCCTGAGTTGATATCTTCCCCACAAAGAAGGTGTCCGCGGTATTATATATCCCGGTCACCAGCATGCTTATGATCGTCGGGACCGAGAGTCTTATTATAAGCTCCGGTACCGGCGTGTTTTTTAACAGCTCATCCCTTTTCATCTTTCCCATATTCACCAAAAGACTCCCCGACAAACCCGGGAAGCCTTCTGTTAATTCATCTCGATATTGATCACTGACAGGAGACTCTTACCCCATCGATGCCCCGCTTTCATACATTGCGGCGTAAAGCCCGCGCTTTGCCAGAAGCTCATCATGGCTTCCAACTTCCTTGATGTCTCCGTCCACCATGAAAATGATCTTGTCCGCATTTCTTATGGTATACAGCCTGTGAGCGATTATAAAGCTCGTCCGGCCTTCCATCATCCTCTCCATAGCCTGTGTGATAAGAGACTCGGTCTTCGTATCTACCTGCGAGGTAGCCTCGTCGAGTATCAGTATCTTCGGATCGGATATTACCGCCCTTGCAATGGCGATAAGCTGCTTCTCTCCTGCAGACAGCGCTGAATTTTCCTCGCTTATCCTAGTATCATATCCATCAGGCAGCTTCTCTATGAATGAATCGCACTGCACCAGCTTGGCCGCATTTATTATCTCTTCCCTGGTCGCATTCTTTTTGCCGTAACCTATATTATCCGCTATTGTCCCGTCAAATATCCATGTATCCTGAAGCACCATGCCAAACACGCTTCTAAGCTCTGACTTCAAGACCTCATCCGCGCCTATGCCGTCCACGAGTATCTTTCCGTCCCAGATCTCATAGAATCGCATGAGCAGATTGATGAGAGTCGTCTTCCCGGCGCCCGACGGCCCAACTATCGCCATGGTCTGTCCGGGCTCAGCGGTAAACGATACATCGCTCATAAGCTGCTTGTCTTCGATATATCCGAATTTTACATGAGAGAACGTTACCTCTCCTTTGACCTTTTCGACCTCGATGTTCGCTGCCGGATGCTCCTCAGGCTCGTCCTCCTCATCCAAAAGCTCGTAAACCCTCTCCGCAGACGTAAGTCCCGTCTGGATGTTATTCATTGATGAAGACAGGGAAGAAAGAGGGGTTCCCACCATATTCCCGAAAAAGATGAATGCCTGAAACTCACCCAGCGTAAGCTTATTGTTCAGGAGCATAATGCCGCCTATGATACAAAGTCCCACATACGCGATATTATTGATCATCACGGAAAGCGGGATAACAAACCCGGAAAGGAACCGGCTCTTCACATAGGTATCATAGAACTTTTTATTGCTTTCATCAAAGCTGCCCTGCTTCTCCCCTTCACAGCCGTATGCTTTAATGAGCATATGATTGGCATAGGAGTCGCTTACCAGCGCGTTCAGATCGCCCATGGTCTGATTCTGGACCCTGAAAAGCCTGTTCGTCTTCTTCAGGACAAGCGCCGTGAATGAAAAACCGAGCGGAAGCACGATAAGATAGATGAGCGCAAGCTTAAAGTTTGTCACGATCATCATAATGATAAGTCCAAGGAGCAGGATCAGCTGTCCGATCAGATTCGAAACGGTTGACTCAAAGGAATTGGACATGGACACCAGATCATTGGTTACCCTTGAAAGCGTGTCTCCTACAGGATGCGTATCCAGAAATCCCATCCTGACATGGTTAAGCTTGCGCTGAGCCTCGTCCCTGAGCTTCTGTGACAGCTTTTGCGATATCCTCACCATATACCGGTTTACGACGCCGTCCACTCCATATCCTATAAAGAACAAAAAAGCCAGCAGAGCACACCTTGAAATAATAAACCCGTTATCAAAAACCCCGGTCTCTGCGGAGTTTGCAAGATCATCCGTGATCTGTCCCGAGATACGCGGCGCTATCGAAAGGCAAAGCTTTGCGATGCCTATGATGATGATGAGCCCGACAAATACCGCTCTGTCCTTTGATGATATATCCGAAGCAATGCGGCGGATGACTCCGCTTTTTTTCTTTTTTTCCGCCATCTTACTCTTTCTCCTTCATATAACACTGGGTCATATAGATATCCCTGTATTCCTGACATGACTCCAGAAGCTCCTCATGTCTTCCTACACCGGCTACCCGTCCCTTGTCCAATACAATGATCTGATCCGCATCCATGATCGTGGCGATCTTTTGCGCGACCATAAGCACCGTCCTGCCTTCAAGCATTTTGGTTATGCTCTCTCTTGACTTTTTCTCTGTTGCAGCATCAAGCGCGGAGAATGTATCGTCAAAGATATATATACCGGCATCCTTTGCGACAGTTCTTGCAAGTGACATCCTCTGCCTCTGTCCGCCGGAGATGTTCGTGCCGCCCTGCGCCATCACAGTATCGATCCCTTCGGGCATTTTTTCCAGTACCTCATCAAAGCACGCCGCCTTACAGGCCTGATCTATTCTCTCCTCACTCATGCTGCTGTCATACATGGTGATATTATTCTTTGCGGTATCCTGAAAGACCGAAGCCTTTTGCGTAGCATATGACAGATTCTTCCTGTAATCGGAAAGATCCAGCTCCCTGAGGGAGACCCCGTCCACTTTTATGTCTCCGAAAGTCGGTTGATAAAAGCCCATTATAAGATTCATTATCGTTGTCTTTCCGCTGCCGGTCGTACCTATGAACGCCGTTGTTTTTCCCGCTGCCGCGGTAAAGGATACATTGGCGATAACGTCGACCGCTCCGGCATAACCGAAGATGACATTCTCAAAGACGATCTCCCCGGCATCGGTATGGAAGTCTTTGATCTTTTCTTTAGTATCGGTTTCTGCTAAGGATCTGATATTCAGAAGCTCATCGATCCTTGCGCATCCGACCGAGACCTTAGGGATGAGATTAACCAGTACGGGCACAACGCCGAGACTTGTTATAAAGTATCCAAGATACTGAAACACAAGCAAAAGGTCACTGATCTTTGCCATCTGTGCGCGAAGCTGGGACGAAGAAGCCAGATAGATCAGAACAACCGCCCAGTTCATAAGAATAAGTGACAAAGGCGATAAAAAGTTGATCTTGTCGTTTGCTTTTATTGCCGTATCGTATATCTCATCGTTCGCCGCCTTTGTCCGGCCCACTTCAAGCTCTTCATTAACAAAGGCCCTTATGGGTCTGACACCGGTGATCTTTTCTCTCATCAGCAGATTGAAACGATCGGTCTTTTTCTGTAAAAGCTCAAACAGCGGTTTGGACTTGACCCCGAGATATACAAGGACAAATACCGTCACTGCAAAGACCCCCAGCAGGATCAAAAAGATGATCTTATTCATTCTGAATATCAGGATCAGCATACACACGATGATGATCGGGACCATCAGACTTGTCCGCATCATATTGATAAGAAGGATCTGAATCTGCGTCGCATCTGTGATCGTCCGCATCTGAAGGGTAGACTCACCGAATACCGACATTTCCTGCGGCGTCAGGCTCAGCACTTTTTTATAGCAGTCCTCCCTTACCCGGCAGGTCACATATGCTACCACTCTTGCGCTGAAATAAGATGCCGCGACTGTACACAGTCCGACAAGGAGCGTGAAAAGCATCATTTTGAGACCCGACTGGTAAATATAAGCCAGATCCTGCCTTCCGACACCGTTTTCGATGATATTCTTCATCTCCTTCATCAAAAACACCGTCTGTATCACGATCTGCAATGATACAAAGAAGATGTTCATGAAAAGGATGCTTTTCTTTTCTTTGAGATATCTCCAGTAGAATTTAACCATTTTCGTTTTTATCCTTTATTGCTTTTTCCCATCAGAATTCGCAGCACGGCGCGTCTGTTATATGCGCTGATGTCTTTGGGGGATTTGTAGATACTGTTTTCCATCGCGTGCCTGTTCATGATATCCTCATAGAGCTTATTCAGATATTTCATATCGATATCCCATCCATGATTTTTCTTCATCATGGCAAAGATCTTGCTCTCGGCTGCAAGCTCGTCGTTGTATTCCGAAAGCGGATATGTTGTAAAGAACGAATAATCACTGTTCGTATGAGTGACCAACGGGATAATATCAGCTTTTTCAACTGTAGCTTTGCCGCCTTCATCGGAGATCACAATATCCGCCATTCCTCCGAGCATGGTTCCCTGAATTACCTGACAGGAGATAAAATTACCCAGAGAATACAGGCAAGGAACCTTTCTGCCATCTCCTGATATGATGTCATCTTTATATTGCAGGACATGCGGATGTGTCCCTATGATGAGATCCGCACCGGCATCGGCAAAAAAATGTGCCCATTTTACCTGAGCCGGGATCGGCTCGTAGAGATACTCACACCCCCAGTGGGGAAAGACAGCCACGATATCTGCCTTCTGTCTGGCCATCCCTATCTGCCGTTCTATCCTTTTTTTCGAATATCCCTTCATTACATCCACACAATAAGGATGTGTGGGAGGGATCGGATGATAATTCAGCGGTGCGGTATAGTTTAAGAACGCGACCCTGATACCTTTTCGCTCAAGGATCCTGATCCTTTCGGCATCCTCTCTGCTGGTATGGATACCGGTCCACTCGCATTCCTTATCCGCATTTTCCCAATAGGCGACAGTCTCTTTGATCGCCTGATACCCCTTATCGAGCGCATGGTTCGACGCATGGGTGACAAGATCGAAGCCCGCCTTCCGTATCGCATCTCCCGCCTCAACCGGGCTTCCGAAAGAAGGAAAAGAACTGATCTTTTTCCGATCATTAACATAGACCGTTTCCTGATTGATTACTGATATATCAGCTTCTTTGATCAATGGTCCCACATGCTCAAAGGCCCCGTCAAAGCAATAGGAACCGTCTTCTTTCCGGGCCGCCTTGTAAACCTGTTTATGCAGGAGATTATCACCGACGGCGCGAAGGATTATCTTACTCAATATGCCCCCTTTTCTATCCAGTCCGCATCCGGAAGTTCGTTGATCACCACAGGGATCTTAACCTGCGCTGCCGTTGCGTTTCCCTTTGAATACTTCTTCGTGAGATATTCGAACCATCCTTTCTTCATCAGTGCGATACCGCAGGGTTTGAAGAACAGATTCCGGACATTCTTATACCGCACAAGCTCTTTGCACATTCCTTCATCCACCTGTTCACGCAGACTCTCGATATCATCCGGCTCTTTTTCTGTCTCTATACAGACCACGTAGTACATCTCCTTGGAATCCGGATAAACCTGCGCTGTTTTGAATCCGAGCCCTGTTCCTTCGATCGTTTTGCTGATCGCCTCAAGGAGCATCACTCCGGTGATCTTCTCCTGTGCGATATTTGCCACATCCGAGGTCTTTGAAAGGAAATATATATTGGGGGTCTTCCCTGTAAATCCGTCCACATGGATCATATCCTTGAGACGATACCGGTATAATCCCGAGTATGTAGTAAGGACGATCTCATAACTTTTTCCGTCCTCCAGTTCATCCACGAGGACCGGATCGCCTCCATCCTCGGGAATAAATTCATAGAAGGCAGAGAAGATCGAGATAGCGCCCGCCGGTGTGTCCGGCTTGATCGGAATATTGATCTTTGCTTCACTGGCACCGTAGCCTACATCTACATATTGCGCGCTCGCCGGGAGCAGCTTCCTGATCTCATCCACATGTACTCCGACGCTTCCGCCCATCCAGAAACCGACACTCATAAGATGAGGCCAGTAATACTTCGGTATCAGCTTCTTCTGCCTGTAAAGCTCCAAAAGCTCGTCTGCGCGCTTCGGATTGGGAGTGAGCACCTCTTTCTCCTGCTCCTTTAGCAGATCCGACATCGGATATTTGTTTGTTCCCCGGCGTATATCCTCTATGATCTCTTCGGCATTTTTCTCAGCCACTTCGATCAGGGTTGTCATCATTTTCGCATTATTACCGAGTATCGCCGTTACATCGTCATAGACAAGAGTACAGCGCATGATCGTATAATTAAGCGCCTCGCCTTCCAGTTCCTCCACCAGCTGGGGTGAATAAGCAAGCCTTTTCTGGATCTTTTCACCGCTCATCTGTGAAGTTCTTCCGGAAGCAGTTCCGCATGGGATCCCGCCTTCCGTCACAGCGGTAGAGGCTTTGTTGTAGAACGCGAAGACCCTGTGGATCGCCCCAAGTCCCGCCCCTATAAGTCTCTCTGTATTTCTTGCTTTGTTAAGGGCCTGTCTGGCAATATACTCTCTTTCGCTTTCCGGTATGTACTTAAACGTAGACGTTGTTCCTGAGGTTCTGTAAAAGAAGGTCGCCTTTCCCGGAAACAGGACATCGCTTTCGCCCTTGGCCATTTTTTCGGAATAGTCAGCATAATCATCCCAAGTGGTCAGAGGAACCTTTTTCCTGAAATCCTCAACGGAAGAAATATCCTTAAATCCGTACCTTCTTCCGAATTCGGTATTCTTCGAAGCCCTTATCATCTCCTGAAGCACCTTCTTCTGGCAGAGTCTCGGATGCTCGTAAAGAGCCCTGTGCGCCCTGATAAAATCATAATAGTTAAGCTTAAGCATTAATCCGGCAAGCTGCTCTCTGCCGCCCTCATCCAAAAGCGCTGCAAGTTTTTTCCCGGGGAACGGAACCTTAAGCGCCGTCTTAAGCGCCCCGTTAACAAACGCACTCTCTAAAAGCTTATCCGTAAACTTGCTCATACCGAAACTCCTCTCTGGTCTTTTTAACAGCAGGGAGATCCACTTAAGTTCTGCTTCCCGCCGGTTTGATCACGATACATTTTATGTGTATGAACCCACATTATTATAGTATATTAGCACATTCAATTTGTTTCAAGTAATTTATCAGATATGTATCACGTCGCTTAACGTGAAATCCTCTCCGCTATTAACTGCATAAGCATAATTTGGTCCCAACGCCTTAAGCTTCTCACGTTCTTTTGCAGCATCTAATCTTAATTTAGATGCTTCGGTGAGGGTTTCAACACGTCTCATTGTCTTCTTATGTTTAACCTCTGATAAGCCTGTCTTTTTATTGATTTTATGTACACGTCCCTTATCAATGAAAACTAGAAATCCACCCTGTTTGCTAACAATTTTCTTGATTCCCTCAAATTCTGTATCAACATAATCATATACACCAGTATGTTTTACTTCCGTTCCGATATGTATTTGTGGTGTCTTAACCTTATTAGGAGTCGATGATTTCCTCATCGACTCACCGCCATTAATGATTGCCATACTGTAATCCTCCCTTCCTTAATCGCCCAGGCCGTCATACCAGCTGAAAAAACTGTTTGTAGGAATTGATATACCTCTTACCCATCTTGACCACGTTAAATTGACAGTTCTGCCCCTTTATGTAGTCATACAGATATGTCATGCCCATCCCCATGACCTCACTAAGTGTTTTGACATCCATGAACGGTTTCCTTCTCAACTCATCAATGTCGATTGCTTTTTTTACCATGTTATCTTCCATATTCTCTGTCCTTTCTAGTGATTCAACCCTCTCTTATCTAAATCACTACCGAACATACAAAAATGTTGAAAATCACGCATATAGCACAATATAGACCATGCCTTGCACCCACTCTTAATCTCACCAGTATTTCTTCTCCCTACAATGCAATATCTAATATTTTTGGATTTTTGGATTTTATTCCTTGCAAGCCGCATAAATACTGGCTTTGTGGCACTTTTAGCTTTTGGATAATCCATGGATTCAGTTGGATATGGTTGGATTTCACATAAAAATACCACCCTGAACCGCTGTTCAAATACAACCAGCTACTGGTTGTATTCTCTTCTTACTAGCTCTTGGGTGGTAGTATGATTTACACTTTATTCACTTAATATGCAGTTTTTCAGCCCTAATTATCGGCTGGTTGGTTGTATTTGAGTTGTATTTCCTCTCTCTCTATGCTTACCTATATCCTCAGAATGCCCATAAATACTAAGTTCAATGCATCCCTGCTTTTTCATCACACCTCGAACTTGTAGCCCATACCCCATATGGTCTTTATGTAATCTCCCTTATCGCCTATCTTGCTCCTTAACTTTTTTACATGAGTG
>JAILQK010000231.1 GCA_024699045.1 Lachnospiraceae bacterium
ATATATGTGCTGTCCAATGATGATCTGTGCTATCTTGAAGAATCCATGCGGCTTAAGGATCTGCACCCTGCAGGGATCGTGTCGGCGGAGACGGCCAGGGCATGCAAGCCCAACCGGGCTATATTTGAAAAGGCTATGGAGTTGGCAGGAGTAAGCCCTGAGGAGTGCATTCATATCGGTGATTCCATCACTTCGGATGTAGAGCCTGCAAAAGCAATAGGCATCACCCCAATCTATTTATCGCGTAAGGGAGATAAGGGTCCTGAGGGGATAAGAGTAATACGGTCGCTCGATGAAATGTGAGCGGACCACTTGCCTGATCCGATATCCGGCCGGGGTCTTAAAGCTGCTGCAGCCGGTCGGCCCGGTCCGGTAAAGCGATGAGTTCCTGAATATAATGACCGGGGGCGTAGGATCCTGCCGTATCTGTCCGGTCATCTAAACTGCATCCTGTCACGTCGATCTGAACGGGGACGGGATGTCCTTTTTTCCAAAGAGACAACTTACAGCATTGCCGGCCTGCATATTTGCATCCCGAGAACAATGCTTGAATTAGACCGGATCATTTTTTATACTAAATAGTATCAGACTGGTCACCATACTGTTTTATTGTCATGCCGGCGGATCGACAGCTCTTTTTTGTCGTAAGACTTGAAGGAGAGGGATCCCGATGTCACATTGAACAGAGAAAACGGGGGGATGATATGGGGTACTTGGGAGAGGATATCGGCAAACTGGGCTTCGGTCTTATGAGACTGCCTAAGATCAAAGGGACCGACGATTTTGATATGGCGCAGATCGAGAAAATGGTGGATGCCTTTTTGGATGCAGGATTCACCTATTTTGATACGGCCTGGGCATATCCCGGGAGTGAAGATGCTATCAGGCAGGCGCTTGTGGAGCGCTATCCGAGAGACAGATTTCAGCTTGCTACGAAGAATGCAGCCTGGATCATGTGCAGGAGAAGAGAGGATGCGATCTCCCAGTTTGATATTTCGCTGAAACAGACCGGAGCCGGATATTTTGATTTTTATCTGCTTCATAATCTCGGGGAAGGCCGGACACATTTTTTTGATGATTTTGATATGTGGTCATTTGTACGCGAGAAGAAGGAAGAAGGACTCATAAAGCATATAGGTTTTTCTTTCCATTCAACCCCTGAAGAGCTCGAGGAGATACTCAATGCACATCCGGAGGCAGAGTTCGTACAGCTTCAGATCAACTATGGGGATTGGGAAAACCCGGCCATCCAGTCAAGGGCGGTTTATGAGGTGGCGCGAAAGCACGACATCCCGATCGTAATTATGGAGCCGGTCAAAGGAGGAATGCTCGCGAGTCCCCCGAAGACTGTGGAGGATATATTCAAGGCGGCGGAACCGGAGTCGTCATGCGCAAGCTGGGCGATACGTTTTGCCGCAAGTCTGGACGGCCTGATCACGGTGCTTTCGGGGATGAGTTCAATAGAGCAGATGGAGGACAATCTGTCCTTTATGAAGAATTTTGATAAGCTTTCCGAAAGTCAGGAACAGGTGATAGAAAAGGCAAGGGCCGAGCTCGACAGGATCCCTCTTATACCGTGTACGACGTGTAACTATTGCGCAAAGGTATGTCCCAAGGATATAGGCATATCAGGCTCATTTACGGCAATGAACTACCTTACGCTATACGGGAATGTGGAGCTTGCAAAAGGACAGGAGGACTGGCTCGTTGCAAGACACCAGAGGAAAAAGGCCTCAGAGTGCATAAAATGCGGAGCCTGTGAGGAGGCCTGCCCGCAGCATATAAAGATACGTGACGAGCTGGTAAGGGTTTCAGAAGCTTTGGGGTGACGGGATTATGATAAAAGAAGAACAGGAATTTATTACTTCGGTTGTCAATAATTTCATAGGCGGCATATGTGTGCTGGAGGTTGATTCGAAGACCAGAGACATAACGCCGGTTTTCCTGAATGACGGTCTGTACAGGATGATCGGGGGAGCAAAGGATATCGTGGACAGGATGTTTGGTGATATCCGCAGGATCATAATCCCTGATGATATCCCCATGTTTGAACAGGGGATAACGGATATCCTGTCGGATAACGGGGCTGCGGAGGCGGAGTTTCGTATAGTAGGGGCCGACGGAGGCCTTATATGGCTGCGACTCAACGGTAATCTGTACTCCAGGGAA
>JAILQK010000052.1 GCA_024699045.1 Lachnospiraceae bacterium
TCATGGAAAATTCGGAGATCCGGCTTCAAAGATGGGTTATATTCCGGTGGAACCTCTAAGCGGGGTGCATTGGATGAGCTATGACTGTGACAGACTCTGGGTCGCCTCCACGAGTATGATCGGTTATCTGGATGAAAGCAACCGATTATGCGTGGTCGATGATCTTGCCATGGACAGCGGTATAGAAATGCTTACATCCGATTATCAGGGCAATATATGGGTTGCTTCTTCGACACAGGGGATCATGAAGATCGTGACAAACCGTTTTGTGGATATCACAAAAAAATCGGGACTTCCGGAAGAAGTAGCAAATGTCATATGCCGGAATGGAGAAGAGCTGTATATCGGGACCGATAACGGTCTTACGATCATAGACCTCAATAACCGCATCATAACAAATGAACTGACAGAATATCTGGACGGTGCAAGGATCCGATGCATAAAAAGAGGAACCGATAATGATCTCTGGATAGCTTCATATACCAAAGACCTCGGGGTCATACATTATCTTAAAGACGGTCAGATAGAATCATTCAATACCGAAAACGGACTGCCGGATAATGAGGTGAGGTGTATCAGCGTTAATAAAGACAATACGGCACTGGTAGGCACCAATGGCGGAGTTGCGGTCATCCGTGACGGAAAGGTAGCGGAAAAGTTCGGTAAGGAGGAAGGGGTCCTGAATACCGTGATCCAGTCTGTGGAAGACGGAGGAGACGGTAAGATCTACGTCGGTACCGACGGAGACGGCATCTATGTGATAAACGGCACGGATATCAAAAGGATCGGAAGAGACGAGGGCCTTACCAGCGATGTTATCATGAGGATCAAAAGGGATGAAGAAAGAGATCTGTTCTGGCTGGTCACTTCTAATTCCATTCAGTACATGAAAGACGGGGAAATAAAGAATATAGAGTCGCTGCCTATCAACTGCAATTATGATCTTTTCTTTGATGACAGCGATAACGCATGGATAATATCGTCATACGGGATATATACGGTAAAGGCCGATGATATGTTCATGGATACGATATCGGAGTACAGACTGTTTACGTCCGCAAGCGGGCTTACATGTACACCTACAGCGCAGGGATACGGAGAGCTTGATGAAGAGGGAAATCTGTATATTCCCGGAAGAAGCGGGGTCTGCAGAGTAGATATCAATCATTTCAAGGAGGAGAGCATACAGATAAAGGCCGATATCAGCTCAGTCTACAGCGGAGATAACGAGATACTGCCGGATCCGAACGGAAGATATGTGCTCCCCGCAACGGGAAGCAGGATAAGCATAACCGTCTCCGTAATGGATTATTCATTGTTAAATCCCATGGTACAGATCTACATGGATGGCAAAGAGGATGAAGGGATCATGGTGGCAAGAAGCGAGCTTGATCCATTGGAATATATGGGGCTTTCACATGGAAACCATACACTTCATCTACGGGTTCTGAACGGTGCCGGCAAGACGGAGCTGCTCAATGAGGAATACAGGATCGTAAAAAAAGCCCGGTTAACAGAGCATCCATTAGTTCGGCTGCTGATCTTTTCCGCGGTTGCTCTTATCGCCGGTTTTATCGTATGGAGAGTGCTGACGAATACAGTCATACGCGGTCAGTATGCCGAGATAAAACAGGCAAAGGAAGAGGCTGAAAGAGCTAATACCGCCAAATCCAGATTTCTTGCAAATATGTCCCATGAAATAAGGACGCCGATAAATACGATCATGGGGATGAACGAAATGGCGATGAGGGAGGATGCAAAAGGCGTTCCCAAGCCATACTTCATGTCAATGATGAATTATGCCTTTGATATAAGAAATGCCTCCGAAACACTGCTGTCGCTGATCAACGATCTGCTCGATATATCCAAGATCGAGTCGGGAAAGATGCATCTTGTACTACAGGAGTACGACACTCAGGAGATGCTCAGATCGATCGTTTCGATGATAAGGATGCGCAGCACGGAAAAGGAGCTGACCTTTGATGTGGTCATAGATGAGATATTGCCGGAACGCCTGTATGGCGATCAGGGGAAGATAAAGCAGATAGTGGTCAACCTGCTTACCAACGCCTTAAAATATACCGCCGTCGGCGGATTTGTCTTAAGTGTTTCAATGGAGGAGCGGGTAGATGATGAGTGCACGCTCAGATTTTCCGTTAAGGATACCGGGATAGGCGTCAAAGAAGAAGACAGGGATAAGCTCTTTACAGCTTATGAAAGACTTGATGAGCAGAAAAACAGCGGGATCCAGGGCACCGGACTGGGCCTTGATATTTCCCGGAGATTTGCCGAGCTTATGGGAGGTAGCCTTGTCTGTGAGAGCGAATACGGGAAGGGATCCGAGTTTATCCTGACCCTTTCTCAAAAGATCGTTGATAAAACTCCGATAGGTGTCTTCAGGGAGCATGAGGATGCGGCAGGACAAAGAGGCCCGTATGTTCCTCAGTTTGTAGCGCCTGATGCCGATATTCTCGTGGTCGATGACAACCCCATGAACCTTAACGTCATAAAGGGGCTCTTAAAGGGCACCAAGGTATTTGTATCAACGGCTTCAAGCGGAGAAGAATGCCTTAAGCGGATAGAGGATACCCGGTACGACGTGATCCTGCTCGACCACATGATGCCCGGTATGGATGGGGTGGAGACAGTAGCCGAGATAAGAAAGGTCTATCCGGATATTCCGGTATATGCGCTTACCGCAAATACATCGGTCGGAGAGGATTTTTATAAGTCGAAGGGTTTTGACGGTTACCTATCCAAGCCTATTGACAGCAGGACCCTGGAAAAGACGATCATGAAGCATCTTCCGGAGGAGATGATGGAAAAGCCTGTCATGGAGGAGGCTTCAGAGGAGTTGAAGGAGATCCCGGAGAAGCTTCAGTGGTTATATGAAACCGAGGGACTCTCGGTACCGGAAGGGATCAAAAATTCCGGAGGGGTGTCGAATTATATCTTTGCCCTGCAGCTGTTTCTCGATACCATCGATGAAAATGCCAGAGTTCTCAGGGACTCATACGACAGCGGCAATATAAGGCTATATACGATAAAGGTCCATTCATTAAAGAGCTCGGCAAGGATCATAGGCGCGAAGGAGCTTTCCAAAGCCGCTGAAGATCTGGAGAATGCCGGAAACAGGGAAGACAGATCTTTCATTGATGCTCATGCCGCAAGTCTACTGTCGGATTACGAGAGCTTTAAGGAAAGATTGGAACGGCTGGATGATGATAATGATAATGAGGACAAAAAAGAGATATCCGATAAAGAGCTCAAGGAAGCATACTCTGCGCTTTCCGATATGATCCCGCAGATGGATTATGATGCGGTCGAGATGATCCTCGACGAGCTGCGCGAATATGAGCTTCCCAAAGAAGATGCTCAAAAGATCAAAGAACTTTCAAAGCTGCTCAAGGTGTTTGACTGGGACGGAATGGAAGCGCTGGTCGGAGGAAGAAGAAATGGCTGATAACAGGATGGTCTTTATAGGTGAAAAGGAATCTTTTATTTCAAGGGTTTTGAAAGAGAAGGTACAGGATTCGGGGATAGAATGCGCCTTTGTTCCTTGGAAGATCGATGAAATAAATGCAAATATGAATAACGTGGCACTTCTGGCCCTTTTTATGGAGGATGGGGAAAGACCGGGGGAGGAAATCATTCATTTCCTTGCAGATATTCTGGAGGAGAAAAACCTGCAGATGGTGCTGGTAGGTGAACAGCATGATGTTCAGCATGTTTGTGAGCATGTTCCGGAGGATCTGATCTATAAGTCATTTCCACGGCCGATCGATAATATGGATTTTTCGAGGACGTGTGTCGATTATATCGCCAAAGTCGCAACAGGCGAATTTAAGAAGAGCATACTTATAGTCGATGACGATCCACAGTATCTGACCATGATCAGGGAGTGGCTAAGGGGCAGCTATAGAGTAACCATGGCAAATTCAGGACTTCAGGCTATCAAGTGGCTCGGAAGGAATAAAGTGGATCTGATCCTTCTGGATCATGAAATGCCTGTCACGAGCGGACCGCAGGTTTTGGAAATGCTAAGGAGCGAAGAGGAAACACGGTCTATCCCGGTGATGTTTCTTACGGGAAAGGGAGATAAAGACAGCGTCATGGCCGTGGCCGCGCTGAGACCGGAGGGTTATTTCCTGAAAGGGATACAAAAGGGTGAATTACTTGAAAAGCTTAAGGAATACTTTGCACTCCATAAATAGAAGACCGGACGATCAAAGGAGACAGATTTATGTATGAACTGATAAAGGCAAATCAGCTGGATCTCATGCTAATCCTGTGCGGGGCCTGCGGGATACTGGTTTTGCTGCTTATAAATACAAGATTTCTTTCAAGGAGAAGGAAAGCCGTACTTATCCTTATGGAAGTAATGGCAGTGCTTTTGTTATGGTCTGATAGGCTGACGTATATTTATACCGGAGATACGAGCCATACGGGCTATATCATGGTCAGGCTGAGTAATTTTCTGGTTTTCTTCCTGACTTCGGGGATGGTCCTTGGCTTTAATATGTATCTGGCGGATCTGCTGAATATTGAAGGCGGTCTTGAAGTAATGCCAAAACGCCTTCATCTTACCAGAGTGCTTGCACTTACCGGAATGGCGCTTGCGGTCATATCAGCCTTTACGGATCTTTATTACTATTTTGATGAGGCCAACCGGTACCACAGAGGAAACGGATTTCTCATTGCATATATAATTCCGCTGCTCGGGCCTATCCTGCAATATACCGTT
>JAILQK010000005.1 GCA_024699045.1 Lachnospiraceae bacterium
ACCGTAGTGTCAAGTCCTCCGGAATATGCAAGTACTACTTTCTCTTTTTTAGCCATTTCTTTCTCCTCACTTTATATTAAAATAATATTAGAACGACACGATTATTCCGCCATCCGATGCATACAGCGTACTTACACCTGCAGTATCAAGGATCAAGGCAGCCTTGAATTCGACCCTCGAAAGGAAGTCGTTCATGACTCCGAGCGCTCTCTCGTAACAGTTGCAGTGATTGATTATCAGGATGCGGTCCTTCGTATCCTTGATCCCCTCAAGTGACACCTCGACCATTTTTTTCAGGGCATTCTTGATACCCCGCTGTATGGTCGCGGGTTCTATCACTCCGTCGACTCCCATGCACACAGGCTTAAGATTCAGTACATTTGCCGCAAAGGCCTTGGTATTTGAAAGCCTTCCGTTCTTCCTGAAGACCTCGAGCGATTCCAGCACAAAGAATGTCTTCATATGTGCGATAAACTTCTCGCCCTCTTCCACTATCTCGTCAAAAACAAGTCCATGGTCAAAAAGCTCCTTCACTTTGAGGGCGACCTGCGCCTCCCCTCCCGAGGCTGACTTTGAATCAAAAACATGGATCTTCTTTGCCTGACCATTCTCTTCTTCATAGATCTCCTTTGCAAGCATGGCCGAATTATAGGATCCCGAGAGGGTGGCGGATATTGTGACAACAAATACCCAGTCTTCATCGCATTCATAAGCCGACTTAAAACTCTCAGGCGAAGGGCACGCGGATCTCGGTACCCCCTTGCAGTTTTCGATGAGCTTCAAAAAACTCTTCTGATCAAAGCTGTCATCATCAACTACCTCACGGTCATCAACCATCAGCGTAAGCGGTACATTCTGACACGGAACCGTCTTTTTCAATTCCTCCGGAAACTCACAACAACTGTCTGCAACGATCCTGATACTCATTAATTCCTCCGTAAAAAATAATACTCCTCAGTCCTGTCGGTGATCGAAAAGCCTGAGCTCCACAACTGCTATGTCAGGAATATAACCTGAAATCTGTCAGCGGTTCTCCCGAATAATTCCCTCGCGAGCGCATGGTCCGCAAACACATCCATGATGATAAGTACCGGGGACTCTTTTCCGAATGCTTCCTGTATCCTCGATGACTCATGTCCGGCTTCTTCCGTTGCCGCCTGGATATATTTTCTCGCTCCCCGTAAAACACTGAGCTGTCTTCTTTCCACCTCAACCCTGTGCTTAAAATTTTCGAGCGCATCCGATGCTTCGCCTACCCGGTCGGCATCCGCCGATACCTCCTTGATCCGCTCCCCTATCTCGTTTACCACGGCAAGGACAGTCTCGTATTCCTGCCTGCTCCCGTCTGCCTCACTTCTCAGCTCATCAAGCTTCTTCTCCTGTCTCCGCCTCCACTGTCGTCTCAGATAGAAAACGACCAGCGCAAAAAGCAGCAGCAGAAATCCGTCGTATATCGTGTCAAACGACCCGTTCACAGCCCCCGGAAGCTCGAAACGGAATACCACTCCCGCAAGCACAAGGGCAAGTCCCCCGAAAAGACACAGCCCCGCCAGGCCAAGGCTCAGCACATGCTGCGTTTTCTGCTTCATTGTGTTCTGAATCTTGCTTACTTTATCCTCAGCCGCATCCATGACCGCCTTTTTCTCATCCAAAGTCTTAAGCGCTTCTGCTTCCTGTTCCCGCATCACCTTAACATCATCGCTTTTTTGTTTACAGCGCTTAAGTTCCTCCATAAGCTCATACTGCTTTTGTTCCTCTTTATACCTGGCCTCCTCCGTGACTCTGGACCCTCCCCGGGTAAGCCTCGTCTCGGCTCTCTGCAAGGCCTCAAGACTCCTCTTTGAAAGCGCTCTCTCCTCCTCCGCGGTGATAAGGGACATCAGGAGATTCCTGTCCTGGAGCGAATAATCATCATATGTTGTACCGTCAATGATAGTCGCATTTCTGACATACTGGTCACGGGTAACTCCCATAAAATAAGCCGGATCGAATCCCATCGGGACACCGTCGGACGTCGATATGACTTTCAATGTATCCATGGAGGCATCGGTTATCCCAAAGGATCTGTTTATCACATATTCACGCCCCTCAATAAAGACATTCATCGATCCGCTGAAGCTTCCGCCGTCCCTCGGAGCATATTGGGCTCTCACCTTTGTCTGTCCGTCAAGTCCGAAGAGCATTGCAATGATAAACTCAGAGATCGCCGATCTGTCCCAGACCGTCCCTATCTCCTTTACATTCATTCCCTGTGAAAAGACATAATCTGCATTTTTCAGATTTCCGAATCCATCGATATGGATACTTACTATCTTCAAAATACATCTCCTCCCGTTATGGCGGATATCCCTGCCCTTATGATATCCTTTTTAAGGTCAAGCGACTCGTTGCCCTCGCTCACTCTTTTGATAAACCTGTCTCTGAGGTTATTCTCGGTAAGCGACTCTCCATCGACATCAAACACTATCTCATCGGTCACCGACACGGCAAAATACTCTCTGCCGAGTGCCTTCTCAAGTGCCCGGTTATCGATTATATGATCAAGGTCCATTGTCCCGATAAGGTTAACATGTACCATGGCAGCCCCGTTTATCCCCGGCATGGCTCCGAGCTCCCGTCTTGCGTTCTCGACCACCGCATCGGCCCCTCCGACACCGGTTATATCAAGATCAAGCTCATAGCACAGTCTTTTTCCGCTTCTTACAAATACCGGAGACAAGGCTTTCCCCGCGGTATATATCTCCATAAAGCCTTTATTGCCGCCCTCTTCAAAGGCCAGGGATTCAAGCGACCCCGGAGCACAGAAATAGCCCCCGCCCTTAAGCTCCCCGTGCCTGTAGGTTCTCTCAAGTCCGATCCCGAGATAGGATATGCCTCTTTCCTCAAAGCCTCTGTGGTTCAAAAGGCCGGACGCAAGGACGATATTCAGCTTTTTATCATCAAAAAGCGGCAGCTTGGTCGCTTCATATACCCCGTAGATATCCACATCCTCGATCGATACTTTCCTTTCAAGCTCGCTCAGGATATGCAGATTATCCGGCAGATATTTCTCCACCGAAAAAAAGGCCGATTCATATGAATTTCCCGGAAGCAGGACAAAGGAGATCCCGTGGGCATTCTTCATTGCCGTATATACCCGGTCGATCGTCGTTCTCGATATGTGTTCGGCATCGATAAGTCCGCCCGTTATCATGACAGCCCTGACTTCTTCGGATATTGCAAAATCGATCATCTGCTCAAAGGCAGAAATGATCTCCTGCTTCCTTGTCGCAGATTTCTCAGGCGGCAGGATGCCTCCGAACGGTGTATCAAGATGTATGTCGGAACAATGTATCAGCTTCAATTTATCTACTCTGTACCGGCAGCTCCGGCATTTGCGGTTTCCAAAGCCTGAAGCGCCAGTGCCTGTGCGATGGCATCTTCGTCCTGTTCATTACCCGCCGCATTGCCTTCCTGTATCTGCTCTGCCGTGTCGCCTCCGTTATTATTATCATCGGTGTTTTCCGTTGCCGCCCCGTTGCTCAGATTGCTCCTTGCTTTTTCGGCATACTCCGAATCACCCATTTCATTCACTATCCTGCTGTAGGCCTGAGTTGCGTGGACACTGTCTCCCGATTCTTTATAGCTTTCCGCAAGATAGTACCATGCTTCATCACTGGCCGGATTGATCTCCGTCGCTTTCAGCAGATCCTCGACGGCCCCCTGATAATCATTGTTCTCAAGCTTTTCTTTTCCGCTGTCTATATAGGTTCTGGCCGCCCGTGATGCGACATCATTATCAATATAATTATAAAGATTAATGAAAGCCTGCGAATAGATCGAGGGATCCAGTGTCTGCACCGAATTCAGGCTTATGCTGAGGCTGTTTGCGGATACCTCCCCGACCGGGATCCTTCCCAGAAGCGCCTCCGTTCCGGTAACATCATCGGGATTTCGCATATAGTTCAGTGCAGCTTCCGCAAGAAAATCATATCTTTCCGCCATTCCCGAGCTTCCCGCCAGATCTCCGAGACTTCCTTTCAACTCGTTGTTCTCTGCCTGCAGAGCCTCTATGGTCTTATTCTGTTCCTCGATATCGGCATTTTTAACCGTAAGCTCATCACTTACCTCTTTAAGCTGCGTATTCATTTCCGCAGATGCTTTTCTGACCCTCGAAGGAAGCACAAGAAAGAATATGAGTCCGGCGCCTATCAAAGCTCCTATGGCGATATTGAGCAGCACGGACGAGCCTCTTTTCTCACCCGAATTGACAGGCTGGATTATGGTCTCGTTACCGCTGGTATATGTTATGGCATCGCTGCTTGCCCGGCTCCCCTGCTTCTTTTGCTTTGCCAGCTGATCATCGCCGTATCTGGCTGATATCCCTTCCTCTGCCTCCTGCAGGTAATAAAGGACTCTTGTATTGTTCCTGTCTATCCTGAGCGCCTGAAGCAGTATCCTCCTTGCTCTGGTGAACTCCTCGGACTGAAGGTACAATAACCCCAGCAGCTCATAAGCCACCACCAGATTGGGATTCATCTGGAGCACCTTCTTAAGCTGGATCACGGCAAGATCAAGACTTCCCTGTCTCGCATAAAGAAGTGCCTGATTATACTTCTTGATAGACTGATTTATCGTGTCGAGTCTGGTCGGATTGCTCCGGATCGTCTCCATGAAATCGTCCGCGATATTCTTGTCCGGTTTCATGCTCTTTGATACGACCCACTCCGAAAAAGCCGAAACCGCTTCCCCCATCTCAAAATAGACAAGTCCGAGAAGATTCCTTGCCTCTATATTGGTACGGTTCAACTTAAGACATGCTCTCAGCGAAATGACCGCTCCCGAAAGGTCTCTGACCCTTGCCTTGGTCAGTCCATCATTGTAATACTGGTTTGAAGTCCATATTATCCGTCTGTATTCTCTTATATCCGCACCGCAATTGGTGCAAAAGGTATTACTTGTGAGTTCTGCCCCACAGTTAAAACATCTCATTGCGTAATGTTTCTCTCCTCAAGGTGGACGATCAGATCCACCATATCGGTCACATCAAGAGCCCTTATCTGGGTCTCCGCATCCTCCACTTCCGGGGATGGATGAAATTTCTTAAGTTCTTCTTCAAAATCTATCATGATCCTACCGCCTTAACCCTTTAACGAACTAAGTCTCTCTTTTACCTCTTCCATCATCTTTTCATATGAAGCAAGCTTCTCCTTTTCCTCCGCGATCTTACTCTCGGGAGCTTTCGCAAGGAACTTCTCGTTCGAAAGCATTGCATTTGACCGTTTCAGTTCACCCTGGAGTCTCTTCTCCTCCTTTTCCAGCCTCGCGATCTCTTCCGAAAGATCCGTAAGCTCGGCAAGAGGAATATAAACGGTTGCATTTCCCGTGACTACCGAAAGCGCATCGTCAGGTATCCCCGACTTGTCGTTACTGTATGTGACCTCGGGAGCATTGATCAGCGCCTTAAAATAAAGCTCTCCGGTCTTAAAGCTCTCCAGCACCTCATTGTCAGCGGACACTACCGTCGCCTCCGCTTTCTTCTTGGGAGGCACGTTCATCGCCGAACGGGCATTTCTCACACCCTTTACCGCTTCCTTGATCATCTCGATGCTCTTTTCATCCCGCGGGAAATCGAGCCCTTTATCATATTCCGGCCATTTGGAGATCATGATCGAATCATCCATCCCTCCGTCGGAGGTCTCTTCCTTTATCGTGCAGTAGATCTCCTCGGTGACAAAAGGCATATACGGATGCAGGAGCTTAAGTGAAGCGATCAGCACTTTCTTAAGCGTATAAAGCGCGGCGTTCTGTGAGACCGCATCGTCGCTGTTATACAATCTCGGCTTGACCATTTCGATATACCAGTCGCAAAGCTCATTCCATATGAAGTCATATATTTTAGCGGCTGCCACCCCAAGCTCGTATTTTTCCATATTCTCAGTGACGTCGCTGACAATGCGGTTCATTTTTGAAAGGATCCAGCGGTCAACGGGCGCAAGCTCGTCATCCCCGGGTCTTTTCACGGTCTTACCCTCCATATTCAAAAGAATGAAACGGGATGCATTCCAGATCTTATTGGCGAAGTTTCTCGCCGCTTCGACCTTTTCATAGGAAAATCTCATATCATTTCCGGGAGCATTCCCGGTTATCAGCATGAACCTGAGCGCATCCGCGCCGTATTTATCTATGACCTCAAGAGGATCTATGCCGTTTCCGAGGGATTTGGACATCTTCTGTCCCTTCGCATCACGGACGAGACCATGGAAGAGCACCGTCCTGAACGGCTCCTTTCCCATCTGCTCATAACCGGAGAATATCATCCTTATCACCCAGAAAAAGATGATGTCATACCCCGTTACCAGGACATCCGTAGGATAGAAGTATTTAAGCTCATCGGTGTTTTCGGGCCATCCGAGTGTCGAAAAAGGCCACAATGCCGATGAAAACCAGGTGTCAAGAGTATCCGGATCCTGCTCAAATTCCGTGTGTCCGCACTTCGGGCATACCTTCGGGGCAGTCTTGGAGACTATCATCTCTTTGCATTTGCTGCAGGTATACGCAGGGATCCTGTGACCCCACCAGAGCTGTCTTGATATGCACCAGTCCCTGATATTGTCTGTCCAGTTAAAATAGGTTTTTTCCATGTTATCCGGAACAAGGCGGATCTCTCCGTTCTTAACCCCTTCAACCGCCGGACGGATAAGCTCATCCATCCTGACGAACCACTGCTCTTTTACCAGAGGCTCCACCGTTGTATGACACCTGTCATGTATCCCTACTTCATGGGTATAATCTTCGATCTTGACCAGAAGTCCCATCTCATCGAGTTCTTTTACTATGGCATCACGGGCTTCGTATCTGTCCATTCCGGCATATTTTCCGCCGTTTTCGTTTATCGTGCCGTCATCATTCATGATATTGATGACTTCCAGATCATGTCTCTTTCCGAGCTCAAAATCGTTAGGGTCGTGCGCAGGGGTGATCTTTACGACACCGGTACCGAATTCCATGTCCACATAATCATCTGCGACAACGGGCATCTCCCTGTTCATTATGGGAAGCATTACCTTTTTGCCGACAAGATCCTTATACCTGTCATCCTCAGGATTTACCGCTACCGCGGTATCACCCAGCATGGTCTCGGGTCTTGTTGTGGCAAATGTAAGATAATCATCCGTGCCGATTATCTTATACTTTATATGCCAGAGATGGCTTGCCTGACTCTCATGCAGGACCTCCGCATCGGATATCGTCGTGCGGCATACCGGACACCAGTTGATCATCTTGTGTCCTTTATAGATCAGGCCCTTATCATAAAGTCTTACGAATACTTCATTGACTGCCTTGTTGCAGCCTTCGTCCATCGTAAATCTTTCCCTGTCCCAGTCACAGGAAGAACCGAGTTTTCTCAGCTGGCTCGTTATCCTTCCCCCGTATTCCTTTTTCCATTCCCAGCACTTCTCCAGGAATTTCTCACGGCCCAGCTCCTCCTTCGAGATTCCCTGAGCCTTAAGGGTGTCAATGATCCTGACCTCGGTCGCGATACTCGCATGGTCGGTCCCGGGCTGCCATAGCGCGTTATATCCCTGCATCCTCTTAAATCTTATAAGGATGTCCTGCATCGTATTGTCGAGTGCATGCCCCATATGAAGCTGCCCTGTTATATTGGGCGGAGGCATTACTATAGTAAACGGCTTTTTGGACTTATCCGGTTCTGCATGAAAATACTTTTTCTCGATCCACTTCTTATAAAGGCTGTCCTCTATTCCCTTAGGATCATAGGTTTTTGCAAGCTCTTTGCTCATTTTGGCACACTTCTCCTATTTTTATACATAGTCTTTAGCATTATAAAATTATGTTGACCCTCAGTCAAGTATAGGGATATTAAGCTTTGAGAGCATTTTTGATCTGCCCTTGCCGGACAGAGGCCGGCTTATGATTTGACCGTAACGGCCGGCAGGCATACAATTGATTCTGTTTCAGGCCGTCGGATCGCAGCCTGATCTGCAAAAACAGCGGAAGCGGTCCGAACAGACCGCTTCCTGGAGAGTTAATTGGG
>JAILQK010000040.1 GCA_024699045.1 Lachnospiraceae bacterium
AAATAACCGGATAAGGAGATGTCTGCGTATGGACAGAGAAGAGATAGAGCAGCTCATAGAGAGCAGACAATATAATGAGCTGCGCCGGGTGCTGACAGATCTGAATGAGGCGGATATAGCTTCTATCATGGAGGATGCTCCCAAGGAGGAGCGTCTCCGTATTTTCAGACTTTTAAAAAAGGATATGGCAGCTGATGTGTTTTCGTTCCTCCCTACCGATATAGAGCAGGAACTTATCACAGCGCTTACTGATGTCGAGGCGGCAAACGTCATCAATAACCTTATGGCGGACGATGCGGCGGATCTTATGGAAGAGATGCCGGCCAATGTCGTAAAAAGGATGCTGGCGCATACGACGGCGGAAACGAGGAGGGATATCAACCACCTTCTGAAATTTCCCGATGATTCTGCCGGATCCATCATGACGGTCGAGTACGTGGACCTTAAGGCGAACTGGACCATAGCCAAGTGTATGGATCGAATAAGGAGCATAGGTCTTGATTCCGAGACGATCTATACCTGCTATATAATCGATGATAAGAGGAAGCTCATCGGGACCGCGGCACTGAGATATCTGATCATAGCCGATCCGGATGAGATCGTCGGGTCGATAATGAATGAGAACGTTATCGCCGCGCATACGCTTGATGACCAGGAAGAGGTCGCAAAACAGTTCCAGAAATATGACTTCAACTCCATGCCGGTCGTTGACAAGGAGGACAGGCTTGTAGGCATCATCACGGTCGACGACATCATGGATATCATCCAGGAGGAGACCACTGAGGATATCGAAAAGATGGCAGCTATCATGCCTGCAGACCAGCAGAAGCCATACCTTCGGACTTCGGTTTTTGAACTGTGGAAAAAGCGTATCATATGGCTGCTTTTCCTGATGGTATCCGCTACCTTTACCGGAACCATCATCACCCATTATGAAGATGCGCTCGGCGCTTATATCGTCCTTACGGCTTTTATTCCGATGATAATGGATACGTCGGGTAATGCGGGAAGCCAGACGAGCGTTACGATCATCCGTGCCCTCTCTCTTGACGAGATCGAGTTTTCGGACTTTTTTAAGGTGGTCTGGAAGGAGATGAGAGTAGCGGTGCTTGCCGGAGCCACGCTTGCAGTGGCCAATTTCGTGAAACTCCAGATCGTGGATCGGGTATCGATGACCGTGGCTCTTGTCGTATGCATGACACTGGTCGCAACGGTCTTTGTGGCAAAGCTCATCGGAGCCATGCTGCCGATGATCTCCAAGAAGGCGGGACTTGATCCGGCGGTCATGGCATCTCCGTTTATAACAACTATTGTGGATGCGGTAGCACTTTTGGTATACTTTAGTTTTGCCACCATAGTATTGCATATTTGATATGGTACGGTCGAACGGCAGAGAGGGGGCATTATGGCTATTAGAAAGAATTTCGAATCAAGGGAGGATATAATACAGGCGCTTGCGGTATCTCAGGGAGCCACGGAAGAGGACTTCAAGAAATTCAGTGAGAGCAAGTGGGATGCCAGCACCGGGACCTACTACAGCCACGGCAAGATGTTCTCCAAGCTGTCGATCTTCAAGGCAAAAAATTACTTTGCCGACCAGGCGGCGAAGTACAACAAGGTGGGATCGGCCGAAGCCAAGGAGATGGCGCAGATGTTCGATCTGGCGTATGAGGCCATAGATGCGATAGAACACAGCGCTACTCAGGATCGCAAACCGCTTGAATAAAGATTTATGATGATGCAAAGAGAGATAGGGGAAGAAAACTTCAAAGTATGAGAGAAAAGAGAGACGATATTAGAAATGTTGCGATAATAGCGCATGTCGACCATGGCAAGACAACACTGGTGGATGCGCTTTTGAGACAGAGCGGAGTGTTCAGGGAGAACCAGGAGGTCGTTGAGAGAGTAATGGATTCCAATGATCTCGAAAGAGAAAGAGGGATCACGATACTCTCAAAAAATACTTCGGTTCAGTACAAAGAAACAAGGATCAATATAATCGACACCCCCGGACACGCTGACTTCGGGGGTGAGGTTGAGCGTATACTGAAAATGGTCGACGGCGTGGTGCTTCTGGTAGATGCTTTTGAGGGGGTCATGCCCCAGACAAAGTTCGTGCTGATGAAGGCGCTTTCCCTTGACCTGCCGGTGATCGCCTGTGTGAATAAGGTCGACAGGGACGGGGCGAGACCGGATGAGGTCGTAGACGAGGTGCTGGAGCTTCTGATGGATCTCGGAGCCTCGGATGAACAGCTCGACTGCCCGTTCATATTCACTTCCGCAAAAAACGGGACCTCGTCAACGGATGCGGGAACACAGGGCGAGGACATGTCAGCGCTTTTCGACACTATCGTTTCCTATATCCCGGCTCCCGAAGGTGATCCGGAGGCGCCGGTACAGATACTGATCTCTACCATTGACTATAATGAATATGTGGGCCGCATAGGGATAGGAAAGGTAGACAGCGGTACCGTAAAGCTCAATCAGGAAGCGCTCATCGTGAACCATCACGACAAGGAACGCATGGAAAAGGTAAAGATAAGCAAGCTCTATGAGTTTGAAGGACTTAAGAAGGTCGATGTGAACGAGGCCACGATCGGGCAGATAGTGGCAATCTCGGGTATAGCGGACATCAAGATCGGAGATACCCTGTGCTCTGTCGAGGCTCCGGAGGCGATACCTTTCCAGAAGATATCGGATCCGACCATAGCGATGAACTTCATCGTCAATGACAGTCCGCTTGCAGGCAAAGAAGGAAAGTATGTTACTTCCCGGCATATAAAGGACAGGCTTTTGAAGGAACTGAACACCGATGTGTCCTTGAGGGTCGAGGAGACCGAATCCACGGATACCTTCAAGGTTTCCGGCAGAGGCGAACTGCATCTTTCGGTCCTTATCGAGACCATGCGCAGGGAAGGTTATGAATTTGCGGTTTCAAAAGCCGAGGTCATATACCGGAAGGATGAAAACGGCAAGACGCTCGAGCCGATGGAACTTGCTTATGTCGATGTGCCGGATGAATTCAGCGGAACGGTTATCTCCTCGCTTTCGGAAAGAAAAGGAGAGCTTCTGAACATGAATTCCATTGCCGGGGGCTATACCAGACTTGAATTCAGGATCCCTTCCAGAGGACTCATAGGCTTCAGAGGGCCTTTCCTTACCGATACAAAGGGCAACGGGATAATCAATACGATCTTTGATGGCTATGCGCCATACAAGGGTGATATCGCTTACCGTAAGACCGGATCTCTCATAGCGTTCGAGGCGGGCGAGGCAGTGCCGTACGGCCTGTTCAATGCCCAGGACAGGGGATCGCTCTTTATCGGGCCGGGAACTCCGGTGTATTCGGGGATGGTCATAGGGTCAAATCCCAAGTCGGATGATATCGAGGTGAACGTATGCAAGACGAAGCATCTGACAAATACGAGAACCTCCAGCTCGGATGAGGCGCTGAGGCTTACGCCTCCTATAGTGATGTCTTTAGAGCAGTGTCTGGATTTTATAGATAATGATGAGCTTTTGGAGGTCACTCCCGAGTCGCTCCGTATCCGCAAGAAGATCCTTGATCCGGTGCTCAGAAAGCGCGCAGGCTTCAGTAAAAAATAAGCTCCGTTCTGAAAGATACATGTTCCTATGAAAGAAAATAAGATGGGCGTAATGCCCGTGAAGAAACTTATAGTCACGATGTCTCTGCCGATGATGATATCGATGCTCGTGCAGGCATTGTACAATATAGTGGATTCTATTTTTGTGGCCCAGCTTTCCGAAGAGGCGCTTACAGGGGTCACGCTTGCTTTTCCCATGCAGAATCTGATGTTTTCCGTTGTCGGAGGTACCGG
>JAILQK010000041.1 GCA_024699045.1 Lachnospiraceae bacterium
TTATATCCTTTCTGAAGCTCCTTACATACCTTTCCGGACTCATACTCCTCTGTTTCTTCCTGCATCACCGCATTGTGCAGGTTGGGATCAAAATCCGCTCCGAGGGCTTCTATGGATGTTACTCCCAGTTTTTCGAGCTCGCCCATGAGCTGTTTATATACCTTATCCATTCCGTCCATAAAGGGATCATCCTTTTTCGTTTCGTCCTGAGCCGCCATTTCCAAAGCTCTTTCAAAGTTATCGATGACCGGAAGGATCGCTTCTATCACGCTCTTCTCGCCGTTTGCGAACATCTCGGACTTTTCTTTTTCGGTCCTTTTACGGAAGTTATCGAATTCCGCCATCTGACGGACCACTTTATCATTTAGCTCGGCGATCTTTTTATCCTTCGGGTCCTCACCTTTTGAGGTTTCCTTTTCTGCAGTCTTTGCTTCCTCTTCGGCTGCTTCAGGCTCTGCTCCTCCGGTATCTGCGGAAGCCTCGTTTTCCGTATCCTTCGGTGTGTCCTCTGCCTTACCCTCAGCCGTGTTTTCGTTCTTGTTTTCCGCTGCTTCTTCTGCCGCTTTATCGCCTGCTTCTCCGGTTTCTTCCTTTGTCCCGGTCTCCTCCTGTACGGCTTCTTCTTTTACTTCTTCGTTTTTCCCTTTTTTCTTCGACAAATCCGTATCCTCCGATCCTTTCAGGCCGTCCCTCTTTGCTTTTACCCGCCGCTCAGGCGGTGATGCGCTGTGGCCTGTCTATTTCTTCTTATATATCTCATCTAACTGCTTCATGAGGCTGTTCATCGTTCCCATCGCCTTTCCGTAATCCATTCGCTTGGGTCCCACGATCCCTATCGTGCCTCTCATCCCGTCACCGAGATCATATGTCGCAGTGACTACAGAGCAATCCTGCATGGCAGGACTTGCCATTTCCTTACCTATATATACCTGCATCTCGTTCTTGCCGGCATTGTTCTCGGCAAGCGAGGCGTTTACGATCTTTTCAAGCTCCTCTTTGTTTTCAAAGGTGTTGATGATATCCGTTGCCTTGCCCGAATCCATAAGCTCAGGATACTTAAACATGTTTGTGGTACCCGACGTATAGATCTCCAGATCCTCATCGGCCCTTATCGCTTCCGCGACCGCATCTATGACGGAGCTCACTATCTCTGTATGTATCCCGGCCCTTTCCTTAAGGAGTGTTATCAGTCCGAGATTTATCTCCTCCAGTGAAAGTCCGTTGAGATGGGTGTTTAACAGGAGGTTCAGCTTGAGGATGGTATCCTCGTCGATCTCTTCCTCCGTATGGATCATCTTATTTTTGATGATATTACCCTCTACCACTATGACTGCCAGCAGAGTGTCGCTCTCAACCTTCGAAAGCTGCAGGAACTTGAGTTTATTCCTGTGGATCTCCGGTGTGCTTACAAGCGCCGTATAATTCGTGTTGGTGGCGAGCAGCTTGGCTGCCTGCTTAAGCACTGCTTCCAGCTTGTCGGCTTTTTCTATTATCAGCTCTTCCCGTTCCTGGATCTCACGCTCTTTATCGCTCATGAGATTGTCCACATAGAATCTGTAGCCCTTATCCGTCGGGATCCTGCCGCTGCTGGTGTGGGGCTGGAATATATATCCCATCTCCTCAAGATCCGACATCTCATTCCTGATAGTCGCGCTGGAGAGCTTCAGATCCGTGTACTTTGATATCGTCCGGCTTCCTACCGGTTCTCCCGTCTCGAGATAGTTTCTGATGACCGCGGTAAGGATCTTCTCTTTTCTTTCATCCAGCTCGGATATCTTTTCGGGTTCCTTAGCCATCACTACCTCCTCTCCTGCGTTCTCTTTCTTTGCCTCCGGTTTCGTTAGCACTCGACGACGATGAGTGCTAATCGTCAAAACATAATCTATCACCCTGTGAAGAGAATGTCAACACTAAACATAAACTTTTCACAAGTGCCCGTAGTGGTATCAGCAGATCCTGGGGAGACCTTCCCCGCAGAGAGGACCGACGACTTTTTCTCCGCCTATCCGGGTTCGTATCGTAACCCCTGCCGGGTCATCGGTCACACATCCTATGATGGCGGCATTTCCGCCGTATTTTGATCCTCTTATGACATCAAGCGCCGTATCCGCGCAATCCTTTGGAAGAATAAACACGCATTTGCCTTCGTTTCCCATATAAAGAGGGTCAAGGCCCAGCAGTCCGCAAAAGCTCCCGACCTCGTCCGAAACGGGTATCTTCTCTTCCTCAAGCCTTATCCGGCATCCGCATGCTTCCGAAAACTCATTTAAGACGGTGGCAAGTCCCCCTCTTGTGACATCTCTCATTGCATGTATCGTGATCTTCGTCTCCTTGAGCCTTGATATCATATCAACCAAAGGCGCATTATCGGAGACGATGCTGTTTTCCACTGAAAGACGGCAGCCCATGATCGCAGCATGGTGATCCCCCAGATTTCCGGACACTATCACTGTATCTCCGGGCTTTATCTCAGCCGGTGATATCCTTGTTCCCTTATTCAGAAATCCTGTGCCCGATGTATTGATCATAAGGCCCGGATCCCCCGGGTCTATGGCCCCTACCACCTTTGTGTCTCCGGCAACTATCCGGACTCCCGCTTCCATAGCGGCCCCGGCCATCGATCCGGCAACCTTTTTCAGGACTTCTATATCC
>JAILQK010000057.1 GCA_024699045.1 Lachnospiraceae bacterium
GCGGTGACAAGGACCAGCTTGCCGTCAGGTCTGTCCTGTATGCTCCTTATAAAGCTGTCGGTGAGCTTTGCCTTATATTTTCCGTACAGCTCCAGATCGTCCTCTTCTATCCCCAGAGGAGCCGCCACATCTTTAATGAGCTTAAGCTCGGCGCTCTGAGCTATTTCAATATCGGATCTCATAGATGCTCCTCCTTAAATGTCTCAAACTGCTCGGGAGTCATGATTATCGATCTCCCCTTCGTCCCGTTCTCATCTCCGACCACGCCCTCTTCGGTCAGCTGGTCCATGATACGGGCCGCCCTGTTAAACCCTATCTTAAACCTTCTTTGCAGAAGGCCTATGGAAATGACCTGTTTATCCAGATTTACCGCAAATTCCGCAGCCTGCATGAATATTTCATCTTCGCCGTCTCCGGGCGCGGAAGCTCCGGCATTCCCGCTCTTCGCTCCGTTGCCGGAAGGAGAAGCGGCGGCGTTGATCTCACTCTCTATGTCACGTGTCTTTTCTTCTTCGTTTTTCTGGGCCCTTACAAACGAAGCCACCTTTTCGACTTCCTCATCCGAGACAAAAGCTCCCTGCACTCTGGAAGGCTTTGAGGCTCCCACCGGATAAAACAGCATGTCTCCTTTACCCAGAAGCTTCTCCGCTCCGACCATATCAAGGATCGTTCTCGAATCGGTCCCGCTTGTAACGGTAAAAGCAACCCGGCTTGGCATGTTTGCCTTAATAAGTCCGGTAATGACATCGACCGAAGGTCTCTGAGTCGCAATGATCAGGTGCATACCTGCGGCTCTTGCCTTTTGCGCGAGCCTTACGATCGCGGTTTCAACATCACCCTTTGCGGTCATCATGAGATCAGCAAGCTCATCTACGATAATAACGACCTGCGGGAGCGGATCCATCCCCTCTCTTGCGGCCATGGCATTGTAGCCTTTGAGGTCCCTGACCCCATGCCCGGCAAACGCCTCATATCTTTGATCCATCTCCGCAACACACCAGTTAAGGGCATTTGCGGCCTTCTGCGGGTCGGTCACGACCGGAGTGAAAAGATGAGGGATCCCGTTATAGATCGAAAGCTCGACTATCTTGGGATCGATCATTATCAGCTTAACATCACGCGGATCCGCCTTGTAAAGGATGCTCATTATGATGGTATTTATACATACCGACTTTCCGGCACCGGTGGCACCCGCTATCAGCACATGGGGCATCTTTGCTATATCAAAGATCACCGGTTTGCCTGAGATATCCTTTCCTACCGCAAAGGAGATCTTTGACTTGGAATTCTTAAATTCAGCCGATTCGATCAGATCTCTGAGCATTACCGGCGTCGTTTCGGTATTCGGGACCTCTATCCCTATAGCGCTCTTTCCGGGGATCGGCGCTTCTATCCTTATGCTCTCGGCTGCAAGCGCCAGCTTGATGTCATCGGTAAGTCCGAGTATCCTTGAGACCTTGATCCCTGCTTCCGGAAGCATCTCATATCTTGTTACCGCAGGTCCGCGGCTTACATCCGTCATGGTCACATTGATCCCGAAGCTGGCCAGAGCGCTTCGAAGCCTCTCCGAGACCTCTCTGTGCTCCTTGTCATAGTTTATATTGGCCTTTTTCCCCTTGTTGAGAAGATCCGCAGGGGGCAGCCGGTATCCGGTGATCTTTTCGTCTCTGACGGTCATGCCGTCAGGGATTGAAGAAGACGCTACCTTTCGCTTTGCCCTTCCTTCAGAAGCAGGCTTTCTCTCAGGTCTTACCGGCTCAAAAAAAGGTTCGGGCTCCGGCATCGGCTCGGGTTCGGGCTCGGGTTCCGGTTCAGGTTCCGGCTCAGGCTCGGGTCTCAGCTCATGGATGTCTTCCGGCGCTGCCGGATAGGCTATCTCCTTCATGACCGCGGCCTTCGGTCCGGGATCGGAAAGATCGTCGGATGTATTATCCGGACCGAGGATCCTCTCTGCGATGACCTTTTCTCTCTCATCAAGCTCTTCGACCTCTTCTGCCGTAAGCTCCTTCATCTCATCCGAGACTTCCTCATCATCTTCGAGCTTAAGCCGGGATATGGTATCTCCCGTCGGCGCAGGTCTGCCGTAGTGTACATTTTCTTTATGCTGCCTGTTCCGTCTTTCCCTTCTCGCTTCCTCCTGACGTACCTCAATGCCGTCAACGATGCTTTCCGCCGCTTCCGAAGAGCTTTCCTTGATGAACCTCAGCACGGATCTTCCGGTCAGCACCCCTATACATATGATCAGGAGCGCTATCATTATTATGACCGCGCCAAACTGTCCCAGCGCCTTTGACATGAAAGCAAAAAGATGTCCCGGGATAAAACCCCCGCCTCTCCGGTACTCAACTCCGTATCTGTAAAAAGCATCCCCGTTAAAGCTGCTGCGTCTGGTCTCGAAATCCTCTCCCCAGGCCAGCGCAAAAAACATGGCTATTATAAGGTAGGTGATCCAGATCATGATACTCTTGATCACCGCCTCTTTATTTGCATGATTTGCTACGATCATAACTACGGTAAAAAACAGGGCAAAGGGGAAGATATAAGCGGCAGATCCGAACACGCCGAAAAGAAAGGCGGCCACGGCATTACCGACCGCGCCTATTATCCCGAAATTGGAAAGGAATAAAAGCACGCAGATCGCAAAAAGAATGATTATCCCCGCTTCTGCCGCCGGGCTGTAAGAGTCATCTCCGGAGCCGGAAGGTCTTCTCTCCGGAAGCTTAACCTCCTGATCCTTTTGAGAAGCTTTGCGTTTGGACGCGGATGACGCTTTTTTGCCGGTTCCCTTTGCAGAGGAGCCGGCTGTCGTTTTTTTCTTTGTTGTTGTATTTCCGGTTTTTTTGCCGTTGTTTACTGCTTTTTTCTTTGTTTCTGCCATCTATGACTTCACACTGCCGTTATTTTGTAAGAAAATGAGCTATTATCGCAATAAGGCCGACCACTAAGCAGTAGATCGAGAAGAAAATGTATCTCTTCCTCCTGACCACATTTATCATAAACCTTATCGCAAAATATCCGACCACGGCCGCAACTATCATTCCTATGATATAGGCTACGATCGTCAGTCCGGTAAGCGATGCCTCGCCGGCATCCTTTAATTCCAGGATCGCCGCGCCGATTACTGCGGGGATCGACATGATAAATGAATACTTGACCGCCGTTTCCTTCTTTACCCCAAGCATCAGGCAGGCTGCGATCGTCGAGCCGCTCCTCGATATTCCGGGCATCGTCGCTATCCCCTGTGCCATGCCTATCTCGAACGCATTAAGATATGATATCTTTTTTATTCCCTTCCTTCCGTCCCCTATCCTGTCGCAGATAAATAAAAGCAAGGCATTGATGAGAAGACCTATTCCCGGCAGGAGCAGTGTGGTAGAAGCATATTCGACAAACCCTTTACCGACATAACCCAGGATGGCTGTAGGGATCGTGCTTACGATGATGAGAAGGACAAATCTCCGGTAAGCCGAGCTTAAAACTATGACATCGGGATCCCTGAATCTCCTTATGAAGTCGGATATGATCCCGAAAAACTCGATCACAAGCTTGACGATATCCTTCCAAAAGACCACGAATATCGCAATGAGCGTACCGATGTGCAAAAGCACATCAAAAAGCAGGCTGGTGTCGCTCTCAAAATGAAAAAGATTCTGCAGTATGGCAAGGTGTCCCGAAGATGACACGGGGAGAAACTCCGCGATCCCCTGAACTATACCCAATAATATTGCCTGAAAGATGATCATCTGATGCTCCCGTTATCCTCTTCGTTAATATAGTTCACAAGACCGCCGGCATTGATTATGCGCTGCATGAAAGCAGGAAAAGGGGTTCCCTTATAGCTGACCCCGGTCGTGATATCCTTTATCTCTCCGAGATCGAAATCGATCATCACTTCATCTCCGGGCTTTATGCCCTCCGAAGCTTCCCTGCTCTCTATGATCGGAAGTCCTATGTTTATCGCATTTCTGAAAAATATCCTCGCAAAGGTCTCCGCTATGACGCATGATACCCCTGCCTCCTTGATGACCATGGGCGCATGCTCCCTTGAAGAGCCGCAGCCGAAGTTCTTGCCTGCTACCATGATATCCCCGGACGCGACGTTCTTTACGAACTCCTTGTCTATATCCTCCATGCAGTGGGAGGCCAGTTCCTTTTTATCCTGGATCGCAAGATAACGGGCCGGTATGATCACATCCGTATCAACATTGTCTCCGTACTTAAATACTCTTCCTCTGGCTTCCATCCTTACACCTCCCCGGGATCGGCGATAAACCCTGTTACAGCCGAAGCCGCCGCTACCGCCGGGCTCGCAAGATATATCTCCGAATCGACATGCCCCATGCGTCCGACAAAGTTACGGTTTGTAGTGGATATGCATCTTTCCTTTGCGGCAAGGATCCCCATGTACCCGCCAAGGCAGGGCCCGCAGGTAGGCGTCGAAACGATCGCTCCCGCCTCTATGAAGTCCCTGATAAGTCCTTCCTCCAGAGCCTTCAGATATATCTTCTGTGTCCCGGGGATGACGATGCATCTCACGTTTGCGGCAACACTCTTTCCCCTCATTATAGCGGCCGCCGCTCTAAGATCGGATATCCTTCCGTTGGTACAGCTGCCGATTACAGCCTGATCTATCCTGATATGATCCTTCACGGCCTCGTCTATCGTTCTGGTATTTGATGGAAGATGCGGATACGCCACTACCGGGCGGAGCTTTGAAAGATCTATCGTATACTCCTCCGCGTATTCCGCATCGGGATCCGCCTCATACTTCTTAAAGGGTCTGTTCCCGTGCGCCTTCATATATTCCTCGGCGATCTCATCCACGGGGAAGATCCCGTTCTTACCGCCCGCTTCTATCGCCATATTGGCGATCGTCAGGCGATCGTCTATATTAAGCTCGCTTATTCCCTCGCCCGTAAACTCCATCGATCTGTACAACGCTCCGTCGACACCGATAAGCCCGATGATATGGAGAATAAGATCCTTTCCGGAAACATTCGGCTGTTTTTTTCCTATGATATTGAACCTGACCGCTTCCGGTACCTTAAACCATGCCTTGCCCGTAGCCATTCCGGCCGCCATGTCCGTTGATCCGACTCCGGTCGAAAATGCCCCCAGAGCTCCGTAGGTACAGGTGTGTGAATCAGCCCCGATGATGAGATCCCCCGCCACCGTCAGTCCGGCTTCGGGAAGCAGTGCATGCTCGATCCCCATCTTACCGACATCGAAATAGTTGGTAAGCTCGTGCGCCGCGGCAAAATCCCTGCAGCATTTGCAGTTTTCGGCTGATTTGATATCCTTGTTCGGGATAAAATGATCCATTACCAGAGCGATCTTATCCTTATCGAATACCTTATCGCTCTTAAACCCCTTCATCACGTTTATAGCTACAGGGGTCGTGATATCGTTGCCGAGCACCAGATCCAAAGAGGCCTCGATAAGCTGACCGGCCTTAACTTCAGGCAGTCCGGCATGCGCGGCAAGTATTTTCTGTGACATCGTCATTCCCATGATCTGTATCTCTCCCTTTTACGTCATGATCCATGCAATGGACAAAAGCTTTGTCCGGTCATTTCTCCGGCATATTTATTATCCGGAGACGGCCTGATTTGCCGAATGACATAATATCCTACTTTAACCTATGAATGATACCATATCCGCCGCACTATGACAAATAAAAAGATACCGGACGGTCTTTTCAGACTGTCCGGCATCCGAATGATCAATGATCGTATCAGTTGTTGATGAGCTTGTCCTCGTCAGACCAGCTGTAGAGCTTACGTATCTCAGCGCCGACCTTCTCTGAGGGATGCTCGGAGGCGATGCGTCTCATCTGGTTAAAGTGAACCTGTCCGCCTGCCTCGCTCATATCAAGAAGGAATTCCTTCGCAAAGGAACCGTCCTGGATATCCGCAAGAACCTTCTTCATCGCTTTCTTGGTCTCATCGGTTATGATCTTGGGGCCGGTCGTATAATCACCGAACTCCGCCGTATTTGAGATCGAATACCTCATGCCCGCAAATCCTGACTGATATATGAGGTCTACGATAAGCTTCATCTCATGGATGCACTCAAAGTATGCATTCCTGGGATCGTATCCTGCCTCGGTGAGCACCTCGAAGCCGGTCTGCATCAGCTTGCATACTCCACCACAGAGCACAGCCTGCTCTCCGAAAAGATCGGTCTCGGTCTCGGTCTTGAAAGTAGTCCAGAGGACTCCTGCCCTTGCTCCGCCGATACCTGCCGCATATGCGAGCGCCATATCCTTTGCCTTCCCGGTATAGTCCTGATATACGGCAATAAGGCAGGGAGTTCCTTTGCCGGCCTGGTACTCGGACCTGACAGTATGTCCGGGAGCCTTGGGCGCGATCATCGTGACATCCACATCCTTGGGAGGAACGATGAGCTTGTAGTTGATGTTAAAGCCATGGGCAAACATAAGCATATTCCCTGATTCAAGATTAGGCTCGATATCTTCTCTGTAAAGCTTCGCCTGCTTCTCGTCATTTATGAGGATCATTATTATGTCCGCCTTCTTTGCGGCCTCCGCTGCGGTAAACACCTTAAGGCCCTGCTCCTCTGCCTTTTTCCAGCTTCTTGAGCCTTCATAAAGACCTATGATGACATTGCAGCCCGACTCCTTAAGGTTTAAGGCATGCGCATGTCCCTGGCTTCCGTAGCCTATGATCGCTATGGTCTTGTCTGCAAGCAATGAGATATTGCAGTCATTCTGATAAAATATCGGGTTTTCGTAGTTTTGGTTTTCCATGTTTCCCAAGTCCTTTCATAAATCATTTTAGTTTATAAAGCCTATATCCTACAGGCCCTGGAGAGATCTCCCCCGGGTCTTAAGTATCCTGTTCTAAGGAAGATAAACGACACTGTCCTTGCCTCTTGAGAGGCCTGCGATACCCGTGCGCGCGATCTCGAGGATGTTATACCCCTGCATCATCCGTATAAACGCATCGACCTTCTGTGTGTTTCCCACGATCTCGATCATGAGGGATTCGTCCGCGACATCGATGATCTTTGCCCTGAACATATCAACTATCGATGCGATCTGGACGCGCTGGTCGGCATTTACCGTCTCTACCTTTATCATGGCAAGCTCCCGGTAAACCGAATTCTCCGGCACGAGCTCTTTTATGTTGCGTACATCCGTGAGCTTTCTGAGCTGCTTTTCGATCTGCTCGAGGATCTCGTCATTGCCGGTCGCGACGATCGTGATCCTTGTGTATTTCGGATCGGCGGTCGTCCCCGCGGTGATGCTCTCTATGTTGTATCCGCGCCTTGAAAAGAGTCCGGATATCCTTGAAAGCACGCCTGATGTATTATCCACTATAAGCTGAAAAACCTTGCTCTGCATATCTCCTCCCGAAAAATCAATAATCTATACTACTTTTTTCAACTGCAAAAGTCAATCGTCATATGTTATTCGCATTTGGGCAGCGCCAGCGTTCCCGTGCGGGCGATCTCCGTGATCGACACCTGGTTTAAGAGCCTTATGAGCATCGCGGTGCGGTCGGGTCTGTCGCAGATCTGAATAAGCATCAGGTGCTCCGACATGTCCACGATATCGGCCTTCATCGCGTCTACGATCTCCATGATATCCTTGCGGTTCGTTTTATTGTACTTAACCTTTACAAGCATGAGTTCCCTCGAGACCGCCTCAGACTCTTCGTAGGTCTTTATCTTTATCACATCCAGCTTCTTATTAAGCTGCTTCTCTATCTGCTCCAGAGTCCTCTCATCTCCGGATGAGACTATGGTCATTACCGATATGTCGGGGTCATCGGTGGTTCCCACGGCCAGAGAGTCGATATTGAAGCTCCTCCTTGCGAATAAGCCCGAAACCTTCGCCAGGACTCCGGATCTGTTTTCCACCAAAACGGTATATATCTTTTTCATAAGCCTGTTCTCCTATTTTACGGTATCCGCCGGATCCACTATCACTTCCATGAGCGCCGGTCCGTCATTTCCGAGGAACTCTTCCACCTTCTTATCGATGCCGTCCATATTTTCGGCCCTGAAATACGCGATATCATAAGCACGCGCAAGATCGTCGAGTTTGGGGTAGGATCCCAGCCGTACCATCTCATATCTGTCGTTCAGACTGTAATGCTGATATTCCCTGACAAGCCCGAGATAGTTGTTGCGGAGCACCACGATCTTGATATCGACCTTCTCTTCCTTCATGGTGGCAAGCTCCATCATCGACATCTGGAATCCGCCGTCCCCGCAGAGCGCGACGACCTGACGGCTCCCGTCTGCCATTTTTGATCCGATGGCTGCCGGAACGGAATATCCCATCGTTCCCATGCCTCCGGATGTAAAGAACCTTCCTCCGTCCCTTACGTTCACATTCGCGCAGGACCAGATCTGATTCTGTCCCACATCGGCGACATACACGGCTCTGTCCTGCATCGAATGAGAGAGGAGTCCTATAAAGACCGCCGGATTGACGCATTTGTCGGAAAAGCTCAGCGCCGGCGGGATCTTACGGTATTCGCGAAGAAGCTCTCTCCAGGAAGCGGTATCAAGCTGCAGCGGCTGCTGGACCAGATCCTCGAATATCGTCTTCGCATCTCCGACAATGGGTATCGTGGGACCCACATTCTTTCCGATCTCCGCCGGATCCACATCGATATGGATAAGTATCTTGTTTTCAAGTATTATGTTAGGATTCGCGACCGCTCTGTCTGCGACACGGGCTCCGACCATCATGAGGACATCGCACTCCTGCATCGCCTTATTGGCCGATATCGATCCGTTATTCCCGACCATGCCGTAGTTGAGCTCGTGATCCGTAGGCAGGACGCCTATACCCATCATCGTATGAACCACGGGAATGCTGTATTGCTCGGCAAAAGCGCGGAGCTCCTTCTTGGCTCCGGAAAGAAATACTCCTCCTCCGGCGCAGATCAGCGGATGCTTCGCTTTTTTAAGTTCTGATACCGCTCTCTTTATCTGCTGTATATGACCCTTCACCGTGGGTTTATATGTCCTTAGACTTACCTCCTCCGGATAATCGAATTCCTTAAGCTCGGCGCGCTGCACATCGATCGGAACGTCGATGAGCACGGGCCCCCTGCGTCCGGTATTTGCGATATAAAAAGCCTCTTTGAAGACCCGGGGGATATCCTTTACGTCCTTTATCAGATAGCTGTATTTGACTATGCTCTCCGTAGCTCCCGTAACATCGGCCTCCTGGAAGCCGTCCGATCCGATAAGATCCGAGTCCACCTGACCCGATATGCATACGAGGGGGATCGAATCCGCATAAGCCGTAGCTATCCCCGTGATGAGATTAAGCGCACCGGGACCCGAAGTCACCGCGCACACTCCTACCTTTCCCAGAGTCCTCGCATATCCCGACGCCATATGTCCTGCGTTCTGCTCGGTGCGGACCAGCACCTGTCTGATCCCGGTAGCTCCGAGGCTGTCAAAAAAGTTCGCTATCGCGACTCCCGGATAGCCGTAGACCACCTCGACATTCTCCAATTCGAGACATTTTGCCATAGCTTCTGAACCTGTCATAATCCCTCCCTATGAACCGATCAGTTTTCTTGCGACCTTCACTGCCTCGGAGGCATCGGCCGAATAACCGTCCGCTCCTATCTCTTTGCAGTATTCCTCTGTGACGACCGCTCCGCCTACCATGAATTTTCCCCGGTAACCCTGCTCTTTTCCATAGTTCACCACATTTCTCATCTCATTCATCGTTGTGGTCATGAGCGCGGACAAGCCGATGATATCGGCCTTTTCCCTGACAGCGGTCTCTATTATCGTCTCCTTTGGCACGTTCTTGCCAAGATCGATCACTCTGAACCCATAGTTTTTGAGCATCAAAACCACGAGATTTTTGCCTATGTCATGGATATCTCCCTCCACGGTCGCCATGACGATGACCGGGGCATCATCCGCAGATCCGCCGGTCGCAAGATGCGGTTCAAGTATCCGTATCGACTGCTCCATGGTCCTGGCCGAGGCTATGAGCTGCGGAAGAAAATACCTGCCCTTGTCAAAAAGGACACCCACTTCGTTGATTGCGGGGATCAGTGCCTCATCAAGGATGCTTTTTGCTTTGATCCCCTTTGATAAGGCATCTTCCGTCATTTCAAGGATCGCTTCCTTGCGGCCTTTTACAACGGCATTCCTGATCGTTATGATCTCTTCAGCTTCGGCCTCTCCGGCTTTCAAAGCTGACACTCCGTCCTGCGCTTTACCGCCCGTTTTTTCATCCGATGCATTTGAAGAGGATGCTCCGTCCGCGCTTTTATTCTGCCTTGCTTTTGATGCAAGCTGCGCCTCCGCCGCGATCTCATCCGCATGCTCATTCATATGCTCGATATACCGGGTATCCGAATCCGGATGCGCCATCAGGAGATCTGAAGCGAGCGCCATCCTGATCATCGCATTCTGATTGGGATTCATGATGGCCGAGGTCAGATGCGATCTTATCGCCATCGCAAGGAATGCAGTGTTCACATTGATCCGCTCCGGAAGCCCGAAGGAAATATTGGAAAGCCCGCAGGTCGTCGCAAGTCCCATGGAGTGGCAATACTCAATGGTCTCAAGCGTGTCAAGAGCGGCTGTCGGTATCGCCCCGACCGTCCCTACAAGCCCGTCCACTATAATGTCCTCTTTGGAAAAGCCCATTGCAAATGCTTTTTGAAGGACAAGCTCTATGTTTGCTCTTTTCTCCTTCTGATCTTTTGGAAGCCCCGAATCTCCGATCGGAAGAAGTATGAACATTGCTCCGTATTTCTTTGCGATCCCGAGCATCCTGTCGCATCTGTCGGACTCTGCCGAGATCGAATTAATAAGTGCTCTCCCGGGATATCTTCTCAATGCGGCTTCCATGACTTCGGGGTAGCTGGTATCGATGCAAAGAGGCAGGGACGAAGCCTGTGTCACGGTGTCTACGGCCTTTAGCATGAGGGCTTTTTCATCGACTCCGCTCATCCCCATGTTTACATCCAGGATATCCGCGCCGCGTTCCTCCTGCTCTTCGGCAAAGGACACTGCCATATCAAAGTTCCCGTCCTTAAGCTCTGCCTGAAGCTTCTTTTTACCGGTGGGATTGATCCTCTCTCCGATAACGATAAATCTCCCGTCGAGTTTGAAGATCAGATGACTTCTCTCGGAGGACAGCATCCTGCTTCCACCCGTGGCGTCGATATCTCCGTCCCCGTTATCGTTGTCTCCGCCGCGGGAAATATCAATATCGGTGGGGATCGCTCTGATATACGAAGGATCCGTGCCGCAGCATCCTCCGACTATCGATGCCCCCGCCCCGATTATCTTACCCATGCCCGCTCCGAAACCTGAAGGTTCCAGATCATAGACGGTCTCACCTTTTTCATTCATTGCAGGAAGCCCCGCGTTCGGCTTGCAGATAAGAGGGATCTTTGAGATCCTATGTAGCTTTCTGATAATGGGAAGCATCTTCTCAGGCCCCGTGGAGCAGTTGGCCCCGAAGGCATCCACTCCCAAAGACTGCAGCGTAATGAGCGCCGTTACCGGATCCGTGCCGTACAGCGTCCTTCCGTCGGCCTCGAAGGTAAGCGTAGTCATTATGGGAAGATCACAGATCTCCCTGCAGGCTATGACCGCAGCCCGGGTTTCCTGAAGGCTCATCATGGTCTCCACGACGATAAGATCCGCGCCGCCCTCGGCCAGGGCTTTGATCTGTTCCTTGTAGATCTCTACAAGCTCTTCAAATCCCATGGGGCCTACCGGCTCAAGCTGGACCCCCGTCATCGAAACATCCCCGGCCACATAGCATTCGGGGCTTTCGGGATGGTCTCTCCTGAATTCCTCAACGGTCTTTTTTGACAGTCCGACAAGAGTCCTGTTCATCTCCCCCAGTCTGTCATAAAGCCCGTATTCCTCTAATTTAATACGATTGCATGAAAAAGTAGGGGAATAAAGTATCCGGCTTCCGGCTTCCAGATAGGCTCTCTGAAGGCTGCATATGATCTCCGGATTCTCCATGATCCAAAGATCCGGACAGACTCCCCCCGTAAGTCCCTGCTTCTGGAGATTGGTCCCGGTAGCTCCGTCCAGGAGCAGAAGCCCCTGTGATGTGAGTTTCCTGAACTCATCCCTTGTCATCAGAAATCTCCGTGCATATCGTCATCCGGATCGCCGAATCCTTCAACGTCCATATCATGCCCTTCTGTATTTCCGATGCTCTCTCTGGTGTAGACTCTGTTTTCTCTTCTCTGCTGCTCTATCCTCTCCGAAAAAAGCTCCTTGACTTTTTCAGAATCCCTGATATTGATGATACTGAAATCTCCAAGGCTTTTATCCGAGGAATCCACACGCAGGGTCCCTATCCCGAAGATCTTCTGTAAAAGCGTCCTGGTGAGGACCACATCCGTCATGCGGTAAAGCCTGACCTCATCATACCTGGTGTTTAAGAGACCCTTTTCCAGATAGAACCTCTTGCCATCAAGAGCATATTTGGTAAAGCTCCATGGCATGCCAAAAAAAGTTCTCTTCCGGTCCTCCCATATGGAACCCTCCTTACGCTTCTTTCCGCTCGCCTTCCGGCTGTTCTCATAGATGACCGTGAGCACTATCGCAATGATAAAAACCACTACGATCCCTATCACTATGGATAAAGCAATAGTTAAAACCTGATCTTTCATATTCAAAACCTCCATTTTGACCCGACAGCTTTTCTATTGTATCATACTTTATGGTACAAATGCTAAAAGTCGACGCCAAGATATGCGTTGTTTTATATCAGTCATAAGTCCGGCTTTTTTTGAGAATACATAAAGATTATGGCAGCAGGTTCCACTTTCGGTAAAAACTTCAGAGTGACCACTTTCGGAGAATCACATGGTCCGGCGCTGGGATGCGTTATCGACGGATGTCCCGCGGGGATCTTACTCTCCGTCGAAGATCTGCTCCCCTACATGGACCGCCGCAAGCCCGGACAGTCAAAATTCACGACCGCAAGAAATGAGGACGATGCCCCGGAGATCCTTTCCGGAGTGTTTGATGGAAAGACTACGGGAACTCCGATAGCGATACTTATACGCAATAAAGACCAGAGATCAAAAGATTACAGTGACATTGCAGAGGTCTACCGTCCCGGTCACGCCGATTATACGTTTGACCGTAAATTCGGGATCAGAGACTACCGGGGAGGCGGACGTTCCTCCGGCAGAGAGACTGCAGCCAGAGTGGCCGCTGGCGCCGTAGCCGCAAGATTTCTGGAGCATTACGGGATCAGGGCACATGCCTATACAAAGTCGATCGGACCAGTATCCATGAATTCCTTCGATCCCGACGAGGCAAACGACCTGTATCTTCCCGATCACAAAGCCTATCTCGACGCTTCCGCCTATCTTGAAAAGCTTATATCCGGCGGCAACTCGGCAGGAGGCGTCATCGAATGCATCATAAGCGGTGTCCCCGCAGGACTAGGGGATCCGGTTTTTGACAAGCTTTCGGCTTCACTCGCGCATGCCGTAATGTCGATAGGGGCGGTAAAAGGTTTTGAGCTTGGCGACGGATTTTCGGTCTGCAACTCTACCGGAACCGAAAACAACGACCCGTTCATTCCTGACGGAAACGGAAATATAACAAAAAGCTCCAACCACGCAGGGGGCATACTCGGCGGGATCTCGGACGGTTCGGATATCATATTCCGATGCGCCGTTAAACCGACCGCCTCCATCTCCTGTCCTCAGCAGACTACGGACAGGAACGGCAACACAAAGGAGCTTCGGATCAAAGGACGGCATGATCCCGTGATCGTCCCTCGGGCAGTGGTGGTCGTAGAGGCGATGGCAAATCTCACGATAGCGGATGCCCTGATCACTTCAAGAGGCGACAGACTTTGATCGCACCCGCACCGTCAGGGCCGGCAGGCACTGATCGCACCTGCGACGTCAGGGCCGGCAGGCACTGATCGCACCTGCGACGGCAGGGCCGGCAGGCTCTGAAAAAAAGATGCCGGGCGAAATGCCGGGTCAGGAAAACACATAAATCTCAAGGAGAGGAACAAATCTATGACAGCAGCAAAAAAGGCCAGATACGTAGTTTACGCCGCAGGATATACAAGGGACAACAAACACGGTATCCGCATCTACGATTTTGATTCCGGGACCGGCCGGATGGAATACCGTAACGAGATCGAGATCTCAAATCCCTCCTACATCTCTATCTCCCATTCGGGCAAGCTGCTGTACTCCATCACCGATCAGGGAGTGCATGCATACAAGATAGAGTCCGACGGTTCCCTTTCTTTCCTGAACCGTTCCGGCATAAACGGGATGCGCGGATGCTATATCTCTACAGACTATGAGGATCGTTTCCTTTTTGTCGCCGGCTATCACGACGGCAAGGTCACGGTGCTCTCCCTTAATAAAGACGGCTCGATCAAGAAGATCTGCGAGGAGATCTATCACAAAGGTTTCGGATCCGTAGGTGAAAGAAATTTCATGCCTCATATCGACTGTGTAAAGATGACAAGAGACAATAAATATCTGTGCGCGACCGACGTGGGAATGGATCATGTAAGGGTCTACCGCCTCGATCATTCCACCGGAAGGCTCGCTCTTGCCGACATCATAAGATCTGAGATCCAGTCCGCCCCGCATCAGATCAAGTTCTCACTTGACGGCAGATTTGCTTATGTCATACACGAAATGAAAAACATCATCGATGTTTACTCATACAGTGAAAAGGATAATTCCCCCAACTTTGAAAAGATCCAGACCGTAAGCACCGTGAACGATTACCATGCGGGAAACACCGCAGCATACGCGATACAGCTCTCTCATGACGGGAAGCATATGTACTGCTCAAATGCCGGAGACAATTCCGTTTCGGCCTTTGACAGAAACGAAAAGACCGGTAAGCTCACCAAGCTTTTCACCCTTCCGATCTCAGGCGACTTCCCCAAGGATATCGCAATATCTGAAGACGACAGATATCTGCTGTCGATAAATAACGAATCAAGCACCATATCCTTCTTTAAGATGGATCTGAAAAAAAAGACCATAATGATGAACGGGCCTATGATGAAATTTCATTCAGGAAACTGTATCATCATACACAAGCTTCCTGATTAGGAATTCCTTTCCCGTTCCTTTGATGAGTCTGCCCTCACCCTTACATAAAGGGCAGACAAAATCAACGCCATGATCAAATTCATGGCCGCAATCCCTGCATTTAAATCTGGCTTTCGTATGGGTAAAATAAAGCTTTGCATTCTCACAGGAATGCCCTTCCGACAGAATGTCGAAATACATCTGGACGCACTCCCCGACATAGGATGAAAGCTCTCCTATGACAAGATGTACCTCTTTGATCTTTGATATCCCCCTGCTCTCACTCTCCTCATCAAGAGCCCGGATCATATCCTCTACCGCGGGCAGTTCATGCATCGGTCAACCCCGATATCATAAGATGCTTAAAGATTATCAGAGCAGATTCTTACGGATGGTGAAGACATTCTGACCATCCTTATGCTCATAGCTCACATGATCCATGCTCTTCTTGACCATGTATATGCCCAAACCGCCTATCTGTCTTTGTTCTGCGGAAAGTGTGACATCCGGATCTTCCTTCGCCAAAGGATCATACGGTATCCCGGAATCCGTAAAGCTTATGGTCACCTCAAGCGGATCTCCGCCGACCGCTACGCATACGGTAACGGATCCGACATCCGGAGTGTACGCATAACTTGCCACGTTAACGAATATCTCCTCCACCGCGACATCGATCTGTATCTGGGTCTTGACCGGACAATCGTTTGCTTCAAGCCTTTCGTTTACAAAGTCCAAAACCTGATTGAGGTTATCGATCCTGGCTTCCAAGGTAATATTATCCATTTCTCAAATACCTTTCCTTTATAAATCTGAATGTCTTTTCCTCTCCGAAGACAGCTATCATTTTCAAGAAAGCGTGCAGCTCCCGCTTGGTATTCTCATTCATCAGTATCTTATCCATCGATCTCTCGAAATACTTCAGCGGCATATCATCCGTGTAACGGCCTTTATTGTATACCTTCGAAGCCGCCACCCTGTCGCAGATCATCTCTACAAGATACTTTCTGGGCATCTCAACGGGTCTCATCCCTCCATTGGATGCGGAAGCCAGCGTTACCTCCGAGCAATAGTCGACCCAGTATTCATAATGATGCCTGTTTCTGCCTTTATGATGAAGCCATGCCTCCGAATAACCCTTGTCCTCACGCTCGGCATTGTTCGGACTTCTGAATCCCTGGTAGTACTTCGCCCCGTTAACGAACTCCGTAAGCGAGTACTTGGAAAGATCATGGGTCAGCCCCTGGTAATAAAGCCCGCATCTGAAACAATACTTCATAACCTCAATGCGATGCTCGGTAATAGTCAAAAAATGCTTTATCACGTGCATATATGATCTCTGATCAGCACCATTATCGCAAGGTGCGCCGGATATACCACATATAACAGCCAGCCTGATCTCCGGTTTATGATCCCTCTCTCCCCATTATAAAAGTGAATCGGTATAAATGACAATATCCCATAATACTCAATATGATTCGTAAACACCGGCATCATCAGAAAAGCCGCAGCCGCATCTCTTAAAAGCTCCATATCATGGAAAATATACATTGCTGTCATCATCGCCACACCGATCCATCTGTAATCGGTATGCAAAAGCTGGGCCGTTATCCCGAACGGAACCGCGATCAGCATCCGTATCAGGCTTCTGACATATATATTATCATATTCTACCATACTCATGAAGGATATCGCTATAAGTCCCAGAAGCAAAGTCCACATGACATTCTGGTGATTCCATGCGAATATCTCTCCATAAAAAGCCAGATCAAAAGGTATCTCGGAGATCAGTCCAAATACAAGGAGCCTCATCATATACCTTTGAAGATTGCGGGTATACAAAAATCCTTCCACAAGAAGGAAACAAAAGATAGGAAATGACAATCTTCCTATGCATCTGATCCAGATCTGATCCGGAAAAAATATATCCCCGGTATGATCCATGATCATGGTGACAACTGCTATGAGCTTTAAGGCCGATCCGCTCATTTCGCTCTGAGCACGACTATACTCCTTGCAAATACCGCCAGCTCATTCTTAGCCGCATCATAACTTGCGATCTCGCGTCCGCTCCCGGATGTCATGCACATCTCCCACTTCTTTCCTCTGGGAGGCTTGGGAGGATGAAAACGATGTCCCGTCCAATGCATATTATAGGCGATATAAAAGTCATCATCACATTTGCCGGATCCCATCTTTTCATAAGCCCCGGCGTACATCAACGCAAAATGTCTGTTGTAATTGACAAAATTCTGATTCCATGCCTGATCGCCGTGGAACGATGCATCCGGGGCTCCGCATGAAATATAATCGTACATCTTCTTGGCATATCTCCCGTGAAATACCGGATGCGCCCGCCTCAAAGCTATAAGCTCCTTTACGAAATCAAGGAATTCACTGTTTTTTTCCGCATCCTTCCAGTTCAGATACGAAATGCTGTTATCCTGACACCATGCGTTGTTATTACCTCTCTGGGAATTTCCGAACTCGTCGCCTGATCGGATGAGCGGAACCCCCTGCGACAAAAGAAGGAGCATCATAGCATTCTTCATCTGTCTGAGCCTTAAAGAATTCACCGCTTTCTTTCTGCTCGGGCCTTCTTCTCCGCAGTTCCACGAATAATTGTAATCAGAACCGTCAGCTCCGCCTTCTCCGTTTTTTTCGTTATGCTTTCTTTCGTAGCTGACAAGGTCTTTGAGCGTAAACCCGTGATAAGTCGTGATACGGTTTATCGCAGCGGTCCTGTCGGGATTCAGAAGGATGTTCCTGGATATGGAATTAAGCATATCCTCATCACCCTTCAGGAATTTTCTCATATCATACATGAACGGATCATTGATCCCGCCCACATTTATCTCCACCGGCGCCGATCTGCCATAGATAAGGTCGGGATCCGCATTGGCAAAGATCAGCTTGGTATCGGAAAGATACGGCTCCCTTGCGATCTCCCTTACCGGAAGGTCGGCTCCCATCACCTCAAAACCGTCTATCCCATATGTCATCACCCAGAATCTGAGAACCTCTATTATGAAACAGAGACTGTCATCCGGCAAAAAATAAAACTGCAGGATAAGCTCCATGCCGTTCTTGTGAAGCTCATCGACAAGTCCCGCAAATTCCTCTGCCGGATCTCCCGCCGCATAGGATGGCTTGGGGACAAAATAATTCCCCGGTACATAGCCCCACAGATTGAGCTTTTGCACAATGCCACGCTCGGATGTCTGTTCGGTTATCTCTTCAAAATCATAAGCCGGCTGCAAAAGCACTGAGGTGACTCCAAGCTTTTTCAGATAGGGGATCTTCTCTCTCATCCCGTCGAATGTACCGGGATTAGATACTCCGGATGAATTATCCTTCGTAAACGCTCTGACGTTGGTCAGGTAGATGATCATATCTTCCCAGTCAAGTCCCGGACGCTTATGCCTGACCACCGGAGACGGTGTCTCAAAGCTTCCCAGACCGTCTCTTTTGCCGAATCTGCGATTACCGTCTATCATCTTGACATAAGGATCCATACGATCCTGTTTGCCGGATCTTATCCTGTAGAGATACTGCTCCGGGTCAAACCCTTTGATCGCAAGCGAACAGACCGACCCCAAACGGTAGTCTTTTGGGAAAGGTATCGAATGTATACGCTTTTTTGTCGTTTTGGAAAAAAGCTCAAGAGATATATTCTTATTCAGATCCGATACCACGGAAACGGTAGTCGTGTCTCCGTCTGTGCACGGACCTAGTTTCATAAAATCGCCTTTTAAGGTATCGTACTTTTTCATCGCACCATCCTTGCCGAAAGCCCCGGCATGTCTTTGATGCATCCATTACGCAATGCGCGATCAGACACATCGAATAATATAATATCACAGATTAAAGCTAAATGCATCCGGGGGGGCAATACAGAAGGCTGTAAGAAAGCTGTAGGTTATCAGGGGCGCTTCATATCAAGGCGCTTCATATCAAGGCGCTTCATATCAAGGCGCATCCGATCGCTGCCAGGAACGGACCCTTTTCGACTGTGCGGCATTCACGTTCTAACGTCTTTGACGCGAACTCCCCTATCCCGGGTATCCTGCTGAGTCCTCCGCTTAAGAGGACAGTCCCGCTCCCGGCTTTGCCAAGAAGCGCCGATGCCTTCACATAGATCTGATTGATGACTGCTCTTATTATCTCATCCTCGGTATGATTGTCCGAGATAAGCTCAACTATCTCACTCTGGGCAAAGACCGCACACCCCGAAGACAGCCTTAACGGCTCGATCTCCTCCTCCGAAAGGTCTATATCCTCAAAGCTTTTATTCAAAAGCTCGAGCGTATTCGTAAGAAACATTCCGCTTCCCGCCGCGCACTTATCGTTAAGAAAAAACTCCTTGAGTTTCCCTTCTTCCTGAACGATCAGCTTTGTATCCTGTCCTCCCACATCAAGGACCGTGCCGTCACAATTAAGGACGTGATAGCATCCTTTGGCAAGCGCCGTAAGTTCATTTATGTTCCTGAGACCGGCCGCGTTTTTTCTCCCGTACCCGCAGGATACGACCTCAGCCCCCGGATACTCCTCATTAAGCGCCGACAGCTTTGCGTCGAAATAATCCCTTTGACGTACCGGTGTCTTTTCGGAAAAGAGCGCCTTGATACTGCCATCCTCAAGGACGCAGTATTTTGTATAAGTCGATCCGACATCGATCCCTATCCGGTACATACCGTCTCCTTCAGGAGGGCTATCCTCTCCTTGGCCCTTTCAACATCCAGATATCTCCTGTCGATCATGTCGATATCAAGCTCGACCTGGGGAAGCGCGACATTCCTTGCGGAAACAAAATCGCACTTGCAGCTTTTGTTATGGAGAACAACAGCTCCTGCGGCCCCGGAAGCTTTTATGAGCTCCGACAGTCTGCGGTCGCGGCTTGACTGCTTAAGGTTCAGGAAGGTGCGGTCATAAGCGTTATATAAACGTTCAAACACATCGTCCCCGCTGTAATCAAGGCTCCACCAGGTTATATAATTCGCTCCCGCGATCCGAAAATCCGACAGGCATTCCGAGAGATATCTGTCATTGTGATACCACAACGGGTATCCCAGCCAGAAAAGAGGGATCTTCTCTTTATCGGCAGCATCAAGCTTTTCGGTCTCTTCAGCCATCATTTCATAAAGCTCTGCAGTTTCGGGCCTGCATCTTGCCGTGATCAGGAAATTGATATCATCGAAAAGAGTCGTGGCCTTGATATCTTTGACGGGAAGATATGAAATGACCTTATTCCAGGCTTCCACACTCCTTCTGCTGTTTTCCGTAAGCTCTTCAAGCTTTGAGAGATCAAGCCGGTTGCCCGAAAGCTCCTCCATCCGGGAAATAAGCTCCTTATGCTGTAAAGTCACATATTCAAGCGAGGCTTTCGTATCGGATGCTTCTCCGGGATAATCCAGCACGATAAGCGGAACCTTATATCTTGACGCGAGTACGTTCCACCAGACCGGAAGCGTATTGCATTGATTGTTCGTCGCTATGAGCACATCGGGCTTTGGCGGGACGCCTCTTGGCCCCTCCTCGAGATCAAGACAGCCGTTAAAGCATCCGGAATAAGAGCAGCAGTCCGAACAAAGACCGTTCCGGTCACTTTCCTCCAGCAGTTCCTGCTCCTTTTCACTTGCGGCAATGACCGCCGCGTAGCTTTCCGGATAGTAATACGATATTCCCAAAGCCTCGAGGATCTCAACCGGCGTAAAAGCCGTGACCCAGGCGACCTTCTTCTCGGGAAGCCTTCCCTTTGCATACTTGGAAAAGTCCCTGTAGTATTCCTTCATCAATCCGGTCTTTATTCTGATGATAGTCTGTGCCATCCTTATGTCTCCCCTTTCATCCGGATCCCGTTAAGCATCAAAGCGTATCCGCAAAAGCTTCAAGCGCAAGCGATACCTTTCTGTCATCCTCCGTGTCGTTAAGCTGAAGCCTGAGCACGGGAACTCCGAGCGCCGCAGCCGCATCTTTATATATACTGTACAGATAATCGTACGGCTCACAGTACTTCTGAGTGATGTAGATCACTCCTTTGGCCGAACTGCGTCCGATCTCTTCCATATCCGTTTCCATGATCTGCCGGAAGGAATCCTGTGTGGGCGAAAGCCTCATTGAAAGCATGCTGCGGGCAATATCAAGAAAAATATCCCCTGAAGGCTTAACCGGTCTGACAGATGCAAGTCTCCCCGACTCCGGAAGCGAATCCCCCACGACCGTAAGTCCCGCCTCATCGATATGCCCGGCGATCTTTATGTTTGAAAGGAAGGACCCGATAACAAAAACCTTCCTGTCCGAAGCATCGCACTTTCTGATCACGGGTAAGACCTCCCGGTCGGACAAAGGCTTTTCCAGCAGTCCGTGGATCGCGCCGAGGTGATCCGCAAAGGAATGACTCTCCCGCTCCTCACAGAGCTTCCTGATACAGGCATTTCTCCGGTCGATCTTTTCTGCCCTGTCTCTGATGACATCATCCCCGATGCTTATATCAAAATGTTTTTCCAGTGCTTCTTTGTATTCCCTGAAAGAGGAGGCGAGAAAAGCATCGGCTCCCACAGCCCCTGCGGGCGGGATGCTTATGCCGAAATGAAATTTCCCGCTATCCGAAAGATAACTCGATATGATCCGGGTGCTGTCACAGGTTCTTGGATAAACCGCGCCGTCGATGCTGTCGTCCTTTAATACCCTCGAAATAAAATCCGAGGCGTAGCCGCAGTAGTGGCTGATGTTACGGTCTCCCGTGTACTGTGTAAACCTTACGGTATCGCATATCTGCTCGGGAACAAACCCCGAAAACGATAATATCTTCATCTCCTGCCCTCATATATCCAGATATCGCTTTTATAAAACTCTTCAAGCGCATCCTGTCTTTCTTTATCGATCCTCGCATCAAGCCTGTCGGCTCCGGTCACTTCGATAAATGCCTGCCTTACCCTGTCAACCGTTATATCATATCCCAGCGAGGACAGGTTTGTCACTCTTGAGGCTATGCTTTTTATATGATTTCTTTCAAGCTTGCTCCTATCGGGGGTGAGATATTCCGATATCTTTGCAGCATCCGTATCGATAAGGATCGTGCCATGCTGACAGATGTTTTCATTCTCATGATATGTCGCATTTCCCGAGATCTTTTTGCCGCTTATCAAAATATCGTTACGCCCGTTGTAATCCGCCTTCAGGCCAAGCCGTTCCATCACCCCTAAGATCAGGGATGTGTAGCTGCAGCACTCCCTGTCCTGCTGCTTTGATAAGATTGAGAAATTAAGATTTCCCAGGTCATGATAGACTGCTCCTCCTCCGGAACGTCTTCTTGCGATCCTGCCTCCGCTCCTGACAAAATCCTCAGCTCTGCACTCGCTGTAGACATTCTGATTCCGGCCTACCACGATCGTATTGTCATTCTGCCACAAAAAAATAACAGCAAGACCGGAGGCGGTATATTCCATAAGCTCCTGTTCCGCTGCGAGATTATGATACGGATCCGTGCTGTCCGAGATCACATAACTAAAGCGCATCGATCTTTTCCGACAGATTGCGTAGCGCCCCGGTCACGGCCTCCGAATAACTGGGATGCGGTCTTACGGAATAAAGCATCTCATCAACCGTAAGCCCCCGGTCTATAGCCAGTGCAAGTTCGGGAACCATATCCCCGGCGCGTTCACACATAAGCTGCGCCCCTATGACCCTGTGAGTTTTGGGATCTGCAACGATCTTGACGAATCCTCTTTCCCCGGATGAGATAACGGTCCTTGCATTGGAGAGCATGCTCTGCTTTGCGGAAACCGCATTGTCGGCCTCTGCCTCAGTGCAGCCGACGGAAGCCGCCTCCTGTCCGGCATAGATGCATCTGACCGGAACCGCTTCCGGTCCGACGTTCTCTCCCGCGATATGACGTATTGCCCGTCTTCCCTGCTCCATAGATGTATGCGCCAGCTTCAGGCTTCCGGACAGCACATCTCCGGCCGCATAGATCCCGGGAGTCGACGTGCATCCGTTCTCATCCGCGACGATCCCTCCGTCCTCGGAGATCTCTACAAGCCCCCCGGCAATATCCGGAAGGACCGGAAGTCTTCCGGCCGCAGAAAGAACCGTCTCATCATCCCCGCACTTAATTGCGGTAAGATCGCAGCCGGTGTTGATCCTGACCCCTTTTGACTTAAGGCTCCGGCTCAGACTTACGGCTATCTCCTTATCCCAACCGCGTAATATCCTTTCTCCGCGGACCGATATCGTGACACTGCTTCCAAGCATGCTGAAGATCTCCGCGAATTCCACGGCAACTGTCCCGCCGCCGAGTATATGGAGTTTTTTGGGGATGGTTTTAAGTTTCAGAAGTTCATCACTGGTTATCGCTCCGGATATCAGCGGCTTTGAGGACCCGGATCCGGTAGCTATAAGGATCCCTGAAGCTTCGAAGCTTTCTCCCCCGCATCCTACAAGTCCTGCCCCCAAAACCGACGCTTCGCCCTTTATAACAGTGATCCCTTTTCCGGACAGCTCTCCCGTAAGCCCTTCCCGTAATGAGCCTACGATCTCATTCATCCTTGAAACCATCCTGTTGTGATCGAGCTTAACCCCGTCAAAAGAGATCCCGTCCTGTCCGCAAGTTACCGCATCATGGTATCTTCCTGCCGCATGAGCCAGGTATTTTGTAGGCACACAGCCTCTGTTAAGGCAGGTTCCTCCAAGCTCTCCATACTCAAACAGTACGACCGACATTCCCCTTGCCGCCGCCTCGAACGCTGCGGAATAACCGGCCGGGCCGCCTCCTATGACGGCAATATCATATCTCAAAGCTCATCCTTTCGCGAGAGATATTCCTCTTCACTCATAAGTCCTCCGGGAAGACCATCGGCTTTTATCCGGATCAGCCAGTTTGAATAAGGATCCTCATTCAAAAGCTCCGGCTCGTCTTCAAGGGCGGTGTTCACCTCGGTCACCTCTCCCGATGCGGGTGCGATAAGATCGGAAACGGTCTTTATGCTCTCTATGTCTCCGAACCTTTTTCCGGCCTCGACCGTATCCCCGGCATCCGGGAGATTTACAAACATAACATCTCCCAGCTTCTCCTGCGCATGATCAGTGATCCCGAATGTCAGGATCCCTTCTTCGCCGTTTACCCAGATATGAGCCTCGGAATAATATCTTTCACTCATGACTTGACCTCATTTTCATTATTTTTCATGTTCACCGCGGATCTCACCTGTTGTTTTCTTTCATTCCTCACCGCGGATCTCACCTGTTGTTTGCTTTCATTCCTCACCGCGGATCAGATTTGTTGCTCTCTTACGTGTTTTTTGCGGATTTCATTTCTTTTTTTCTTTCATACATGGCTTCGTCCGCTCTCTTGAACACATCTTCTATATTGGCATCTGCCCCTGCCTCATAGACGGCATACCCCAGGGCAGCCGAAACCTGTTCCCAGGGTTGGAGGCTATTATCCTCCATGAGTTTTTCGATCCTTTCATTGAACTCTTCTATAAGGACCTTGCGGTTGTTGTAATCCCTTCCTTTCAGGATAACTACGAACTCATCTCCGCCTATCCTGAAAACGGGAGAATGATCGAATACATCGCAGATAAGACGGCTCAGATTCTTTATCGACACATTCCCTCTCTCATGTCCGTAAGTATCATTTATCTGCTTCAGATAATTGATATCTATCATTACCAGACCTATCGCGGTTTCTCCTCCGTCGATCAGCTCCTGAAGGTTCTTTAACTCTTTATTGTATGAAAGCCGGTTCTTCACCCCCGTCAGTGCATCCCGATTTGCGGCCTCCTTGGTAGTCTCAAGCTCTTTCTCGGTTATACTGAGACTCTTCATGTATTTATCAAGGTTTCTCATCATCCCGGCGATCTCATGCCCTACAACCGAGATCTCATCCTTTCCGACAAGATCCGCCTCGAGCCTGTCCGCAGAAGCCACATTTTTATCTCTCGAATAATCACCGACTGCGGCAGAGATCTTTGACAGCTTTGACACATAAAACCGGTTAAACAGGAAGGTGAGCAGCAACAATCCGATAACAAGGGCAGCAGAACTCAGTATGACAAGCTTAAACACATTGTTAAGGATATTGCTCTCGACGTCATTTATATCCATGTCTATGCATACCAGTCCCTTTTTTACATCGTTGATATAAACCGGGACATAATATGAATAGTTACGTCCGTATTCATTGTCCAAACTGTCCATTTTATCGAGCATCTTTCCTGCTTCCCAGGTCTTAAACAGATACGATAATTCCTCATAGTCCTCTTCATAGTCATCAAAAAGATGCAGTCTGTTATCCGCCTCATCCCCCTCGTAAAGGCGTTCGGTATCCATGATATAGACCACATGAGTGCCGATCCCGTTCGGATACACATAATAAACATACGGGAACCCGAGCAAGTCCCTTAGGTCCTCAAAGTAAAGGAACCATTTAGCGTGATAGAATGTACAGAAAAGATTTTTCATCTCCTCCGAAAGCTCTTCAAAAGAGACATCAGTACCGAATATCATTCCGGGATACTCTTTCAAAAATGCTCTAAGGAAATTTTCCTCTGCCTGATCGACAAACTCATGTCCGAAGTCGTATGGGATCTCGATCTCAAGGCTGTTTTCGAGCATGTAATCCTGATATTGTGAAAATGTCTCTCCCTCACTCTCGATGTCATCCTTGAGGATCAAACCGACACTCCTCATCTGAGAGATGCACCTCTCCTCAAATTCGGCCCGTTGAATTGAATAGACCCCGACTCCGCAAATAGCTATAACGATAATGGCAATAGAAAAAAACATTGCGATTATCTTTACGACTATACTGTTATACCAATTGTAGCTCTTCTGATCCATTCAACCACTCTTCCCGATAAAACGAAGACAAGGATCCGACACACAGCCCGGATAATAAAAACTCCCCGGATGTATATATATTATACTCTATGGGCGCTTGCACTCAACCCCGTAAAGTATCATCCGCACCATTCCGTCCTACGGATGCCTGACCTGAACCGACACTCTTTCCGGGAAGTCTCCAGAACAATAGCCCAAAGGTGCCGGGCCCGGTTGTCGTTGCTATGGACGGTGACGCTTTCTGATAATATACCTCATCAAACACAACCCGGCTTTCAACCTCATCCCTGATCTGCTTAAGCTCTTTTCTTGTCAAACCTACATGTGTTATGAAAAGGACCCGGCGATCTATGGTGTCCGGTTTCCTGAGGACATGCTTTATATAATTCGACCTTGCATGCTCTCTTGAACCGACATATATCCGGGAAAGAACGATCTTTCCTTTCCTGAACGAAAGTACAGACCTTATCATAAATGCCTTTGTAATGCTGGCTATACCTTTACTGATCTTGTTTGTCCGGGCAAGGAAATCCATATTATCCACGACAAAGCTCGTGACGATCCGGTTCTTTTTTTCCTCGATCTCGGATATTATCTCGCCGGCATCCATACCCTCCACGGACATGCGTCCTGCCTCCAGAGCGATAAGCCCCTGCCCCGACGAGATCTGGCCGGTGTCAACTATCCTGACATTATCGAATGACTTCGATGCTTCCACTGCCCTTTGATAACTGCTGGCATTCACTTTTGAAGACACCGAGAAATGAATGATGTTATTCGCAAACTGAAGCAGGTCCGCAAAGAAGGATTCATAATCTTCAAGTGAGATCTCCTTCATATACGCTCTTTTTTTCTCTTTAAACATATAATCCAGAAGGCTGTCAGTATCTATATCTATAGAATCCCGGAAAGATCCCTCCTCAGTCTCTATCAGGATCGGAAGGATCGCGAGCTTATACTTTTGCACCAGACTCTCCGGTATATCGGCGCTGCTTGACGTGGTTATGACTACCGGAACCCTGTTTCGTCTGCTGGAGATCCATAATGTATCGTCATCTGTCATGTCGCTCTTTGCATAATCAACCGTGATCAGTTCTTTGGGCAGAAGCCTGTAAAGTTCTTTTTCCAGTGTGCTTCCGGAGACCGGTTTGACAAGATACCCGTCAAAGCCCTCTTTTTCATACAGATCTTTGCTTTCACTTCCGGCGTTCGCCGTCAGCGCTACAAATGCAGCCTCCTTGCTCAGGCCTCCAACCTGCTCCCGGATCTTATGCATGCACTCTATCCCGTCCATCTCGGGCATGTAATGATCCATAAGGATCACATCATATTGATTCTCAAGCGTCATCTTTAATGCCCTGGCTCCGCCGGAGGCTGTGTCCAGCTTGATCTTTGTATCCCTCAAAAGCTTTTCCACTACCATAAGATTGGTCCTTGTATCATCCACGGCAAGGACCCTGGCTTCCGGAGCCTCGAAGCTCTGATGATATCCCCCGATATTAACGGAGCTTCGTCGTTTTTGTGTTTCAAGCTGCCCTATGGGTTCCTCGTTCATGATCATCTGAGGCAGTTCGATTATAAAAGTCGAGCCCTTCGTATAGACACTGTTTACGGAGATCTTGCCGCCCATCAGATCCGTCAGCTGCTTGACTATCGAAAGGCCAAGCCCGGTCCCCTCAATAAGCCGGTTCTTTTCTTCGTCCATCCTGCTGAACGCATTAAACAGGCTGTCAATATTTTCGCTTCTGATCCCGATCCCCGAATCACTGACCGTGAATACGAGCGTGACCGACTCCCTGCTCCTGCTCCCACATTGGACGGAAAAAGATACAAAGCCTTCTTCGGTATATTTTACCGCATTGTTGATGATGTTTATGAGTATCTGCCTTATGCGGACTTCATCTCCCTTCAGGACCGAAGGGATATCAGGAGCCACATCTACATTGAACTGGAGTTTCTTTTCATTTGTCTGTACCTGCATCATAGTCACTACATCAAGGATCAGCTCCCTTGGACTGTAGGACACGCTGGTAAGCTTCATCTGACCGGATTGCAGCTTCGACATATCAAGGATATCATTGACGAGATGCAGCAGCATATTGCTGGCAGACTGGATATTAAGAGCATCCTCGGCGATCTCATCGGATTTATTCTCCCTTAAGATCATCTCGTTCAGTCCGATGATAGTATTTATCGGAGTGCGTATCTCATGGCTCATGCTCGAAAAGAACCGGTTCTGTGCTTTATTCAAGACATCGATCTCATCCTTCTGGGCTTTGACGATCTCATTCTCCTTGCGGTAGGTATACATCTGAAAGCTCATAAGTATCGTAAGGATCACGCTTACTATCAAAAGCGATCCCAGAGAATCGGAATAAAACTCTATTTTACCGTGAGGGATGATAAACTGCGGAAAGTTGAATTCGATATAATAGCATATGCATACCATGATCATCTCCGAAAAAAAGAGTATGATCCGGACCTTTCCCTTGAGGATCATCCCGATGAACAGGACTCCGAATACAAACCAGATGGGCGCTCCTCCGTAAATCCCTCCGCTCGTGAAAAACACAAGCGGAAAGAATAAAAATACCAGTATTATCGCAAGTATATTGGCCGCGACCCGGATCTTTCTTTTTTTATATCCGTATATTACCAGAAAGGCGAAGATGAAAAATGCGACCATGGTGAAGGCCAGGGATGAAATATTCTCTCTTATGACAAGACCCGCTATCACGGCTATGATCATCCCGCACAAAGCAATGCCTGTCAGGAGGATGAAAAGTCGGTCCTGTGCATCCTCCCGCCAGTCGAGCAGATATTCCTTTATCTCTTTGAGTATTGCCCTCATTACGCTTATCTCCCCGGATCGGTAATGCTTTTCTTACCGAATATGTCCGATATGAGCTCTGTCAGTTTTTTATACTCAACGATGAATCCCGGATGAAGCTTCCTGACCTCATCACCGTTTCCTTCCCCGGAAAAACCTTCCAGTCTCTGGGCTGTAAGGAAAAGCTCTTCGGCCCCCACTGTCCGTGACGAACTTTTGACCGCATGGACACGGATCTTATAGTTCTCCCAGTCCTCCTCAGCGAGGAAACGCTCTAGATCAGCCGTCTTTTCCTTCGAATCGGCGGCATATTCAAGAAGGATCTCCTCATAAAGCGATTTATCGTCCATGCAGTATTCCAGTCCGGCCTTTGTCGATACCCCGGCCTCCCGCAGCATCTCATATTCATCCTTTTCAGAGGCACCGGCATCCGGCAGACTTTCATTCCCTTCTGCTGCAGGGACACCTGCCGCCTGCGGACTCTCATTCTCTTCTGCTGCAGGGACCTGATCGGTTTCCCCGTCATCGAATCCGTAAGTGATCGCGGAAGCCGGAAGCGCGTTCTTCAGAGTCCTTTCGAGTTCTGCCAGAACTATAGGTTTGCTCACAAAGCCGTTAAAGCCTTCGGAGGCGAACAATTCACGCGCGGTGCTTGCTGCATTTGCCGTCAATGCGATGATAGCCGTGTCCTGTTTGTTAAAATAGGCATCCTGTCTTATCAGCCTTGCCGCTTCTATGCCATCCATCTGCGGCATCATATGATCCATAAAGATGATGTCATACCTTTTTGCTTTGCACATATCGATGGCTTCGGGTCCTGAAAGCGCGCTGTCAACCGTCATCTTATATCTGCGGAAAACAGCCTCGGCTACCGTAAGGTTCATGGGTTCATCGTCAACCACAAGAGCTTTTATCCCCTTAAGATACATTTTTTTATCGCCCTCATAAAGATCAGCCCTCGGGGTGTTAAGGAGATTTATCACCGGGAAACAATAAAACGGTTTTCTGAGCATTATTGCTTCAGAGCCGTCTTTAAGCTGCATATCTTCATCGCACACTACTATGAGCGTAAGTCTTTTCGCGATCTCTTCCATCAATATAATATTATTTCTATATTCATTCTGACCGACTATAAGATGAGTGAACCCCGGATCGTTCACGATCTCACTAAGTTCCTCCGTGTTCGCTATGCTGTGAACCGTTACTTTCAGTCCGCTCACCAGATTTCTGATCGTCTTGTCATAAAAATCCCTTACGGCAGGATTTGAAAAGGTCTCGAATTTCAGATATGTCGCCACATGGATCTGATCACCCTGTCTCAAAGCCATGCATGAAGCGCTGTTGGTCACGGTCTGCGGGATGCTTATATGGACATTTGTCCCTTCATTCTCATTGCTGGATACATTAACGAAGCCGTTAAGGGCTCTGACAAATCCACGTACGATAGGCATTCCGAGCCCCAGTCCACCGTTCCTTCTTGTACTTCCGGAATCCGACTGATAAAATCTGTTAAAAATATTCTCGATTTCCTCCTCGGACATCCCTATTCCCGTATCTGTCACGTCGATACAAAGGTTTATGCCATATTCGTGCGAGATCGATGTTATATGGACATATACGCCGCCCTCATAGGTATTTTTCAGACCGTTTTCGATCACATGCCAGAGTATCTTTTTTAGCTTCTCCGTATCGGTCCTCATCGTCTCCGGCAAGGATGAATCCACATCGATAACAAGCTCTATCGATGGATCCTTGACCGGTTTCAGTTCTGCAACAAGATCATTCAGGATCGATGACAGATCATAGTCGGACATGTTGACGACAAGCTTATCCATTTCGATCTCGGAATAATCGAGCATATCGTTTATCTGTCTGGATATGCATACTCCCGCATCCGAAACCGATTTCAGATCCTTTCCAAGCTCCTCATCCTCTGTCTTTTCCAGACAAACCCCCGTAAGGCCTATGACTGCATTGATCGGCGTTCTTATCTCATGCGATACGTTAGCGAGAAAATCACTTGTCAGCTCATTTTCATCCTCAAGATCCGTGATCCGTTCTTTTAATGACATTTTCTCGCGCCAGTAGTTGGAAAGCATAATGGTAAGGAGAAGTGTCGTGATAACCGTAAGTATCAGATGTATGACAATATGCTCGATGATATCGGGGTTTGGGACGGACGATGCCCCGAAAAACCTGAACACCATTGCAAAACAGGATACTATGCAGCATATCCAGATAAGTTGTTTGTCATGGACGACCGCCAGCACTATGAACATGAACATCACAAGAGGTGTGCTGTCAAAAACCGACGAAGCGGTCATTATATAATAAAAAAGTTCAAAAAAAATGATCGCACTGTAGATATATATCCTGATCTTTTCTGAAAGCCTGTCCATGATATGGATAATAAGCCCCACGACCGCAAACGCCAAAAAGACCGGGAGCATCCAGCGCTCGATCTGTGAGCGGGAATTCCTGATCGCAAGCAGTACGGAAAAGCATACCATTACCACGACGAGTACGATCTGCGAAAATGCATTTATCTCACCGTTCTTGATCTCATTATTCATAGACAGATTATATCACATACCCTTAAATCATAAATCCAATGTTATCGAACACTTATTGAACTATCACATGAGTCCTGATCCCGCATGCTCTGATCCCGCATGCTCTGATCCCGCATGACCCGTTTCCACATGACACGTTCCAACATGACCTGATCCCGCGGATCTTACACTATCATATCCGGATAATTTTAAGCCAGGACGAACCTTCTTAAAAAATCTATCCTCTTTTTCATGGCTTTTGCAAGGATGGTACTGTCCTTTGCCATATCGAAAGCATGCACCGTTCCTCTTGTCTCATTCAGCTCAGCATGGACGCCTTCTTCTTCAAGTCTTTTGAAATAAGCGATGCCGTCGTCGTGCAGACAGTCAAATTCCGCCGTCTCTACATATGTCGGAGGCATCCCCTTTAAGGATTCCGCTTCAACCGGCGAGACCATATCTCTGGGCGCTTTATTCTTTTTGGCTGAGCATAGCCTGTAATACGCCGCCACGGCCTTTGCATTGCAAACAGGCACATCCGTATATTTCTTCATGGATTCACTGGAAAGGCGGGCATCAAGACTGGGATATAATAATGCCTGTCCCTTCGGCATCATCGATCCTTTGTCCCTCAGCATTAGACAGAGCGCTGCGCACAAAGTCCCTCCCGCGCTGTCTCCAAGGATCCCAACCTGTTCTTTTTCTATAAAAAGACTTTCAGAGTTTTCCGTCAGATATTCCCAGACCTCTAATGCCTCATTATGCTGTATTGGAGGCACGTGTCCCGGAGCAAGATCATAATCCGGCATGAACACCCTGCAGCCGGTCTCATCGGCGATCTTTCTGGCCAGCCGGTAATGATACGGTAGCGCCGGAAATACAAATGCTCCTCCGTGAAGAAACAATATCCACGGAAGCCTGCCCCCTGCGTTACGAGGTGAATATACTATGCATTTCAGTTCTTTTCTGGGCGAGGTTTTACAGGGAAGCTTTATTATCTCAGTAACAACCTTATCGTCCGATGCCTCCTTCATCATCTGCCTTCCGTACAGAAGCTGGACTATCCTTACCTGTATCCTGCTTGTAGCCACCGGGATCTTTTTTAACGCTTCAAACTCGGGATCCATCACAAGGCTCTTTGTTTCTTCCCCGGTCTCCTCAAGGAGTTTTATGATCCTGAGTTCCCTGTGATCAGGCTGTATATAAAGCCTTATATCATCGGCAAGGTTTGCGATGATCGAGCGGCTTATCTCTATCCATTCTTCCTCCCGGGAGGGATCGTTAAGGGCTCTGTCATAGGCCGTAAAGCTGTATGACTGCAGCGACCACAGATAGGCTTCCCCCTCAAGTCCGGTATCATCCTCTACATCCTCGGATACAAGCTTACGGATCCCGAATCTTTCCAGGACCGCCCTGTTGCCGTCATCGGATTCATCATAACGGTAACTCTCTATAACAGCCCTTAGCTTACCTACGATCCCGACATAACTTTCATCATTTTCTATGATATCAAGCAGCCCTTTTCTCTCTGCGGAATGCTCCGGAACCTCAAAACGCACCACGATATGAAATTCTCCGGCTTTATATTCGGAGTAAAAAGAAGCTTCCACCTCATCGGACAGATTCTTTAAAAGCTCCATGGTTTCTTCCGTAAGAAGCCTGAGCCTCTCTGTCTCTTTATCCCCCAGATGATTTTCGCCGGCCAGAGCAACAGTATCTCCGGTTGCTTTCACGATCATTGATTCCCTGTCATTTTTATCGATCCTTATGATGTCCGTTTTCATTATCGCCTGTTTTCCTTTCTGTTGCCCCGTCAGGAAACCTGATCATTAACGACCTGAGGGTCTGAATGTTTTCTGATCTTATGCTTTGCCGGTCCCAAGAGCCACCGCCACCGATAAGCCTGTCTCCCTGTTATACGGGATAAGGGCAGCCTGAACGGCATGGTAAAGATCAGGTTTTCCGGGCCATACGGTCGTTTTGATCTCGTTATTTTGATCAAGCTGATGATACCATGATCCCGTTTTGTGATCGATCACTTCTTCGTCTAGATATTTCATAAAGGCCGAATAGTCTTCGGCATACCTTCCCAAGCCTGTGACCCGGTATAAAACGGCAGAAGTATTGATCGCCTCCGCAAGGGTCCAGTGCATTCTGTCGTGCACAACCGGCTTGCCCTCCCAGTCCGTCGTGTAGCATAATCCGGGAGCTCCGTCCGCCGTCCATGCATCCCCGACTGCGCGATCATATAATCTTACCGCTGCATCCGTATATTTCCCGGACTCGTTCTTATTGTCCGCAAATGTCGAGACCGAATACTGGATGATAAGTCTTGCCCATTCTATACCATGTCCGGGAGTTGCCCCGAACGGTTTGAAGGGATCATCCGGCTTATCACGGTTAAGCATAAGATCCGGCACCCAGTCTTTTGTATAATGCTCGGGGATACGCCAGTCATTCTCTCCTGCCCATAGGATCACGTGATCGATGATCCGTCCGGCCCTTTGTCTGTACCTGTTTTCATTAAGCACATCTGCCGCGGCAAGAAATGCTTCGACGGTATGCATATTGGAATTTAAACCCCTGTAATCGGAAAGTTCCTCAAAACCTGTATCCCAGGTATCAACGGACAGACCTTCCTCCTCGTTCCAAAAATAACGGTCATACGTTCTGACCGCTTCTTCAAGAAGAGCCTCTGCGCCGTCTATATTTGCGAGCTTTGCCGAAGATGCTGCCAGAATGACAAAAGCATGTGCGTAACACTGCTTGTCCGGCAAAAAACTCCCATCCGGAGCGATCCCGGCATACCACCCTCCGTACTCATCATCATGCAGTTCGCCGATAAGGCCTTTAACGGCCGCAGCTGCAAGATCCCGGCTCCCTTTGTGTCCGAGCAGCTCACCCATGCTGTAAACATGAGCCATGCGACTCGTTATCCATGTCTCGCGCGGGCGATCGGTTAGCGGAGTCCCGTCATCTCCCATATAATATGATCCGCCTCCGGGGGAAGCAGATCTGTGTCCGAATGAGAGCAGATCCTCACGCATTGAATCTAAGAACATTTTGTTTTCGGTTGTATCAAGCTCGTATTTTTTCAAGGTCTTCATGCCTCTTTTATCTCTGTTTTTTCCAGGCCGCCACACCTTTTGATTCTTCAGGTTCTCCGGGTACTGTGTCTTTTTATCCTTCGGTTTCTCCGGGTGCCGCGCCTTTTTATCCTTCGGTTTTCTCCGGGTGCCGCGCCTTTATTGTCATCCGTTGATCACTGCTTTGATCTCGTCAGGAGTCGGCATCACCCGAAGCGCTCCCCGCCTTGTGGTGATGATCGATGCCGCCGCATTTGCGAAGGTGAGCATATCCTTAAGATCGGATACCTTAAGATCTTTAAGGCCTTTCTCGAGAACAAAATGAAGGACACATCCTCCGAACGTATCTCCGGCGCCCGTTGTCTCGATGGTATCCTTACGGATGAATGGCGCTGCCTCAGCTTTCAGATAATCAGAGGCTCCGGGATCATTCTTATAAAACGCCATGCTCCCGCTTTTACCGAGTGAAACGGTGATCAGGGAGATCGCATAACGCTCAAATATCCACTCTACCCCCTCCGTATAATCATCCTTACCTGTAAGCCACGTTATCTCGTTATCGGAGATCTTGAGGATATCACAGTTCTCAAGTCCTTTAAGCACCTGCTTGCGCGCCTCCTCCATGGTATCCCAGAGCGGCTCTCTGATATTGGGATCAAATGATATCAGCGCTCCCGCTTTCTTCGCCTCGGTCACCGCAAAGACCGTCGCCTCTCTTGCAGGCTCATGCGTCATGGACAGGGTTCCGAAATGAAAGATCTTAGCGCTTCTGACGAGTTCCGTGTCAATCTCGGATCTTTCAATGCGCATATCCGCGCCCGGGTTACGATAAAAAGAAAAGTCCCTGTCCCCGTCCTCAAAAGTCTTAACAAATGCGAGGGTCGTCCGGACATCGGGATCCATAACGAGTCCCTTCGGATCTATCCCGACTTCATCAAGGACGCCCTTAAGCTCGTGACCGAATATATCGTCTCCGACCTTACCTATAAAAGCAACGCGATGTCCGAGGTTTTTGAGCATCGCCAGGACATTGCAGGGTGCCCCGCCCGGATTTGCCTCATATAATGCATTTCCCTGCTCCGATGAACCGTTCATGGTCATGTCTATGAGCAATTCCCCGAGACTGACCACATCCATTGTCTTTTCATTTTTCATTGTCGTTGCGTACCCCTTCCTTTTATTTTTATGAATGAAAATCTGAATTTCCGATCCCCGCGTCCGCCCGAACATCCCTGAACAGATTATCCTGTCACCGGCCGCTTAACATACTGCCTTTCCGTGTCTGCCCGAACATCCCTGAACAGCTTACGGGACACTGTCATTTATCACCGGTATCTGTTTTATGTGACAGTATCATCATGGAAAGATGGTTCCCGTATTCCTTTTCCTCATCCCGGCTGAACGACCTCTCCGAAACGGCTGTCTCAAGGACTGCAAGAGATACGATATCGCATTCCGCAAAAAAATCATATCTTTTACCCGGATAATCGATCGTAAACTCCATCGTATCGGTTTCGGAAGAATAAGAAATACATATATGCATCCTTGGATCCTCCAGATGTTTTATGAGGTTCTGCTGTACCGTTTCCTCAAAAGCAAGCCGGATATGGTTCGTCATCAGATACGGGACCTGATTCTTAATGCAATAGGCTTCGATGCTGCCCTGTGCCCCCGGATAATCATAATCCCTTCTGTCTATATCAAATTCAAGCACTTTAAGCCGCCTTATGAAACGTCTGGTCAGTTCCCTTTCCGGTGCGGTGAATATCTTTTCCGGAGTCCCTTCCTCATAGATCCCGCCTTCATCCATATAGAATACCCGGTTGGAGATCGCCCTCGCGAAATCCATCTCATGAGTGACTATCATCATAGTCCTTCCGCTTTTTGCCAGCTCCCGGATCACGGCCTGAACTTCACCGACCATCGTGGGATCAAGGGCGCTGGTCGGCTCATCCATAAGGATATACTTAGGATCCATGGCCAGTGTCCTCGCGATCGCGATCCTCTGCTTCTGCCCGCCCGAAAGCTCATCGGGATAGCTCATGGCTTTTTCCGAAAGGCCTACCATCGCCAAAAGCTCCATGGCCTTATCATAGGCTTCCTGTCTGCTCTTCCCGAGAAGGTCGACGGGAGCGAGCATTATATTGCCGATAACGGTCAGATGCGGAAACAGGTTAAATGACTGGAATACCATCCCCACCTTCCTGCGGATGGTCTCTATATCACACGCAGGATCCGTTATCTCGGCTTCATCTATCCAGATACGTCCTTCGGTCGGTTTTTCCAAAAGATTGATGCAGCGGAGCAGCGTGCTCTTCCCCTCCCCGGACGGTCCTATCACGGAGATCACGTCGCCGTCATTGATCCGTACGCTTACATCCCTCAATGGGGTGACACCGGGATAAACCTTTTTCAGATGTTCAATCCTGATCATGAAGCTTCACCCCCTTAAGCATGGCTTCCCGGCCTCTCTTTTTAGGATCGATCTTTATATGTATCCTGTTTACCAGAAATCCGAACAAACCCTCCAGTGCAAAATATATGATCGCTATGGCTATCAACGGGAAAAATGCTTCATATGTCCGGCTCCTTACGATATCCCCGATCTTTGTAAGGTCCTGGACCGCTATATAGCCTACGATGGCCGTTGCCTTGATCAGGCTCACTATCTCCCCCCTGTAGGAATCCATCACGTGGGGCAGGGCCTGCGGCAGTATGATCCTGAAAAAAGTATGGTTCACGGAATATCCCAGCGCATAGGCAGCTTCATACTGTCCGGGATCGACTGCGCCGACGCCCACCTTTAAGAGACGGAACACCGCCGCGCCAAAAGTAAGTGTAAATGCTATGACAGATACGATGACTCCGCTGATATCCAGATTTCCGAAAATGATATAGTACAGGATCATGAGCAGGACGACCATAGGCATGCCCAGGATCAGACGGAATGCGTATCTGGTAACGGTATTTGCAAAGGGATTGCCATTCTTGCATATAAGAAACAGGCCGAATCCCAAAGCCGTCCCGAAGATAATGGAAAACACCGTTATCTCGAGTGTCGTGATTATCCCGCCCAGGAACATCTTCCAGCGATCTTCCCTGATAAAGTTCTTCTCGAAGCTTGTGATCACCGATCCCAGGAAGCTGCTTTCATTTCCGGTATCACCGGCTGCCCTTACGATAAGAACGAAGGCTGCCGGAAAATATTCAATGAAATCAACCGCCTCCTTCCTCTCATCCGTTACTATGATCGAACCGGCGCCTATTTTAGCCTTTCCTGACTCCACATATGAAAGGATCGCCGAAAACTCCATGCCGACAAACTCCACATGGACGTCCATATTCTCGGCCATAAGAAGTATGACTTCATTGTCAAAGCCGATGATCTGTCCGTTCTCCCCTGCGTAGCTCATCGGCTCAAGAGTATCACAGGCCGCCACCGTTATCGTTCCGTTTTTCCCGGGCCAGTCCTGCTTAGGCAGAACCTTTATGCTCTCATCCGAGCCCGTCCATTTTTCCCATGCGGCCTGAATCTTTTCCTCAGGGATGGCATCAAATGCCTCCTGCCAATCAGCAAGCTCGGGATCTCCCTTTTCGAAAGCAAATCCAAAAACCCCGTCCTTTAATGCTTCGGGAAATTGAACCATGTCAGCGTTACGGTTTACCGCAAGCTGTGAGATGGCACTGTTTGTAAGGACCGCATCCGTCTTGCCGGATCTAAGGGCAAGGAGCATATCCGAGGTGTTATTAAAAAATGTAAATTCTCCCACATCAGGAACCTTGCTGCGCACCAGATCCTCAAAGGGAGCCCCGGTAAGCATGGAGACCGTCTTGCCCCCAAGTTCCTCAAATGTCATGTATTCCGGCATGACGGCACTCTCATCACGTACCGCTATCCCGACAGGTAATTCAAAAAGATCCTCGGTAAACGGCATCGCCTCCGCCCTTTCCGGTGTCACATTAAGCTCCGACATGGCGCAGTCGACATCCCCTGCTTTAGTCGCATCGACAAGCCCCCGAAAATCATAGACCTTAAACTCAAGATCCGCATCAAGCCACTTGGCAAAGCGATATGCAAGCTCGATATCATAACCGGTAAGCTGCGTATCTTTATAATAACTGAACGGCGGCACAAGTCCCGTAGTGCCGACCCTAAGATGATATCTGGGGTTCTCTGAAAGAGTGATGTCCGGAAATGTTTCATCATTTTTGAGGACCCATCGCTCATACATATCGTCAAGCGTTCCGTCCGCCTTTGATTCGCGTATGAAGTCATTGAGCCTGTCTTTCAGATCCGGAAGGGAACTCTTGGGCGATATTCCGACCGCAATATGCACAGTCTCATCCATGTTCTCATCAAGCAGTCTGATCCCCTGACATCCATTATCGATCGCAAGCTGCATCTGGTCCCGTTCGAAAACATAGGCATCTATCTTGCCCTGGGCGAGCGCCGGATATCCGTTGATATGATTCATATAGACGCGTTTGGCTTTGGGAAGCTCCTTCTCCACTATCTGCTCGGCAACTCCACCTTCGCCCACGCCCACACGGACATCCTCATGGTTCAGGTCCTCCTTAGTGGTAATGGTCTTCCCGTTATCCGCATATACGTCCGAGACACTGAGCAATGCGATAAAAAAACAAATTAATACTCCCGTGATCACCTTTGTCCGGATCATATCTCCAGTCTTAACTGACATATATTTATCTCTATTGATCTCCTTCCATAAAATGTAGGTATTATTATACCATATTGAAAGATTTTATAAGATATATCCGGCAGATAGATATTATCTGATAGATCTGTCTGATAGATCCTGTCTGACAGGTCTGTCTGACAGGTCTGTCTGATAGATCCTGTCTGACAGGTCTGTCTGATAGATCCTGTCTGATAGATCCTGTCTGATAGATCCTGTCTGATAGATCCTGTCTGATAGATCCTGTCTGATAGGTCTGTCTGACAGATATTGTCAAATAGATCTTCCTGACAGGCCGCTGACATGCCTGACATGCGACGATTTAAAAAAGACGGTTCATGTGATAAAATATAACGAAATCTGTTTTCACGTTTCAGGCATTGTATTTCAGACCGATCCGGACTTTCAGATAAAACCGTTTCACAATCTTCCGGATCTTATCGTATAAATGATCAATATGATCTAATCAGGAGGATGTTATGACTAAAAAAAGGATACTGATATTCACCATGCTGACGGCTCTGATCTTCACAGGCTGCGGATCGGCTGCGGGCAGCGGAAATCCGGCGGATACAGCTCAGTCGGATGATCTGACAAAGACGGATGCAGGCGCAGCGGACGGTGAAGCTCTTAAGATAGCCATTAAAACTGACATAGTTACCATGGATGTACAAAGAACCTCCAATGACTATCTGGTCCCGATGAACGTTTTTGATACGTTATTCCAGATCATAAAAAAAGACGATGGGTCTACTGAGATCGTAAACAGTCTTGCCGACAAGTATGAGATCTCGGAGGATGGAAAAACCTATCATTTCACTCTCAGGGACGATGTTGTCTTCTCGGACGGGACACCCCTTACCGCCTCGGATGTCAAATTCACCTTCGAACGCATGCTTACCATTCCCGACGGTGCCCAGACGGATTATGCCATGCCCATAGAGGGCGCGCAGGATGTGCTGGATGGAAAAGCAAAAGAACTGAGCGGCATTAAGGTTGAGGATGACCATAATCTTACTATCACCCTTTCCGCTCCTTTTGCCGGATTCATAGCGACTCTTGCAACCCCCTCCACCAGCATATTATCCGAAAAGATCGTGACCGAAGCCGGGGATGATTTTGGAGTTATTCCGGAAAAGACTTTGGGATCCGGACCCTATGTGGTCAAAGAATGGACAAAAGGAAGCGGTCTTTTATTTGAATACAATCCGAAATACTGGGGAGAAGCGCCTACCGCAAAGCGGATTGAGGTGACCATCATGGAACCCCAGGTCATGAACATGGCTTTCCAGAAAGGTGATCTTGATATCATCGACTGCATGATGATCGATTCAGCAATAGTAGATTCAACTTATAAAACAGATGAATACAAGGATCGGATCGTCTCCGTCGACAGACTTGGACTTAATTTCCTGATGCTCAATGAAAACATTGAGCCCTTAAACGATGTGAACGTAAGAAAGGCCATCCAGCTGGCCATTGACCGCGAATCCATACTCGCCTCCATCTATGAAGGAGACGGACACTTAGAGGACGGTATTTACCCTACGGGCTGTCTGGGGTACAGCGTCAAAAACCAGGGGTGGCTTGATTACAACCCCGAGGCTGCAAAAAATCTTCTTGAAGATGCCGGCTACAGTGACGGATTTGATATGGAGATATGCATGGATACCTCCACACCGGATGCTTCGCAGAATACAACACAGGTAATAGTCCAAAACCTTAACGATATAGGCATACGTGCCACCATCCGTTCGGTCGATCACGCGAGCTTTCTGGATCTTAGAAACAGTGGTGAAGCGCCTGCTTATCTCGCTCTTTGGATACTTGATTACAATGATCCTGACAATATAATCTATACGTTCTTCGGAAGCAAGGATAATACTGTCATCCGCTCTGACAACTATCCCGATGAAACAGTCATCGACAGAGTAGCTTCCGCAAAGACCATCGTTGATGATACGGAACGTTATGCTGAGTATGCCGCTCTTGAAAAGAAGCTCGTACAGGAGGATGCGGTCTGGGTACCGATGTTCTCTCTCAAGCATAACTACGTCGTAAGCGAACGGGTCAGCAGATTTACCCCTCATTGGGCAGGATGGAGTGACATTTACTTCAGTCAGGTCGTCCTAAAATAAAGGGAGCGCTGCATCTTGAAGGGACTTATTAACAGGTTTGCCGGTGTTATCGTCGTACTGACAGGTGTCATGGCACTGATCTTTGTTATGCTCAGGATCATACCGGGCGACCCCGTGTCTGTTTTGTTAAATGAGCATGTAAGTCAGGCAACTATCGAAAGACTGACCCGGAGCATGGGGCTTGACAAAAGCCTGCCCGAACAGTTCTTCGGTTATCTTCTCGGGGCTTTGCACGGTGACCTCGGAAACAGCTATTATATTCAAAAACCCGTATCCGGACTGATCATGGAGGCCTTCCCTTATACGATAAAGCTCACTCTCCTTTCCGTCGCGTTTGCCTGGACTTTCGGAATAATCTCCGGTGTGATCTCCGCAATGTATAATGACCGGTTCCTCGACTATCTTTTTCGCGGAACTGCGCTTTTGGGGATCTCTATTCCGATATTTATGGTCGCGCTTTTCCTGCAGTATGTATTTTATTACCGGCTGTCTCTTCTTCCTCTTACCTTTGATGGCAGTTTTGTTTCGCTGATACTGCCTGCGATCGCGCTTGGATGGAACAGCGCCGGGAGTGTGGCAAGGCTTATGCGTTCAAATCTTATGGA
>JAILQK010000097.1 GCA_024699045.1 Lachnospiraceae bacterium
GGAGTGTTTGTAGTGGCTATGGGCCGGTCCTGGGAATCCCTGTAAATGAAGACCTCAAGCTCATCCCCGATATCAGCGCCGGAGGGCACCTGCTTTATGGGAAGGAGCACCCGCTCTTCCGATAAATCCCCGTTTTCCGAGAGATAATATCCAAAGCTTTCTTTTTTTACAACCTTTAATCTGTTTATCCGTCCGATTTCCATATCTTTTTATCCTCTAAATAACAAGGCCCCGCACTTTCATGCGGGGCCGAATATGCTTTGTATTTATGCTTTTCCGTCGGAGCCCAGCACGTTCTTTATCTTGTGTGCCACCATCTCCTTTACGGCCTGACGGGCGGGCTTTAAGTACTGACGGGGATCGAAATGATCGGGATGCTCTGCAAAATACTTGCGAACGGTTCCGGTCAGTGCAAGACGGATATCGGAATCGATATTAATCTTGCAAACGGCAAGCTTTGCTGCCTGACGGAGCTGCTCCTCCGGGATACCTACAGCGTCGGGCATGTTTCCGCCGTTCTCATTTATCATCTTTACGAATTCCTGAGGCACGGAAGATGATCCGTGAAGCACGATCGGGAATCCGGGAAGACGCTTTATGCACTCTTCAAGCACATCAAAGCGAAGGGGCGGGGGAACCAGGATTCCGTCCGCATTTCTTGTACACTGATCTGCAGTGAACTTATATGCGCCGTGGGATGTTCCGATAGCGATGGCAAGAGAGTCGCATCCGGTCTTATCTACGAACTCCTCAACCTCTTCGGGACGGGTGTAGCTTTCCTGACCATGCTCAACCTGAACCTCATCCTCGATTCCGGCCAGTGTTCCGAGCTCAGCCTCTACAACCTTGCCGTGTGCGTGAGCGTACTCAACAACCTGCTTTGTAATGGCGATGTTCTCCTCAAAGGGCTTTGAGGAAGCGTCAATCATGACTGAGGTAAATCCGCCGTCTATGCAGGATTTGCAAAGCTCGAAGGTGTCGCCATGATCAAGATGAAGAGCTATGGGAATATCAGGGTTCTCCTGGATCGCAGCCTCTACGAGCTTAACCAGATAGGTATGGTTCGCATATGCTCTCGCGCCCTTGGAAACCTGAAGGATCACGGGGCTCTTAAGTTCTCCGGCCGCCTCGGTTATACCCTGAACGATCTCCATGTTGTTTACATTGAAAGCTCCGACTGCATATCCGCCGTTGTAAGCCTTCTTAAACATTTCAGTAGTTGTTACTAATGCCATCTTAAGTACCGCCTTTCTATATGATTTTTTATTACCTATTCAAAACCGCAGAATGCGGCTCTGAAAGAAGGATCACTTTCCTGCGGTGAGATACTCTTCGATGCTTGCTATGGCGTCATTCTCATCACTTCCGTCCGCTACCACGGTGATCTCCTCGCCGTCGGCAATGGTCACGGTCATCATGCCCATTATGCTCTTAGCATTTACGAACTTGTCCTCACTCTCGATGTGTATCTTACTGTCAAACTGGCTGGCAACCTGCACCAGCATAGCGACAGGCCTGTCCTGATCTGCGCCGAGCTTGATGCTGATACTCTTTTTTTTCATAACAAACTCCTTATAAAAAACCGATGTTTATTTTCCCCCAAAACGATCCGATTTTCCATAAAAAGACACCATCTCAAATGATAAATGATTTTTTATCCGTTGTAAAGGGGCTTTTTATCCAAAATCCCCCAGCAGACACACCTCTCTTTCAAGCATTATGCCACTATTTTCAAAAACCTTCTTCGCCACATGATCCATCAGGTTCTTTATGTCAGTGGCAGTTGCGCCGCCTGCGTTTATGATGAATCCACAGTGTTTTTCAGATACCCGGGCGCCGCCTATGCTGTATCCGGCCAGTCCCGCCTCCATGATGAGCTTTCCGGCAAAATGTCCTTCAGGACGTTTAAAGGTGCTGCCGGCGCTTGGATATTCCAGAGGCTGCTTCGCACGGCGCTTTTCATTCATGTCCTGCATAGTAGCCTTTATCTGATTTCGGTCACCTTTTTTCAGGTGAAAATCAACCTCATAGCAAATATGTCTCTCATGCTTGAAAATACTGTCTCGATAGCCAAGCTTCAGTTCTTCCTTCGTCAGGATTTCCGACTTACCCCCGCTGCTTATTACAGTCGTATTACCTATTACCTGACTTATCTCTCCTCCGTAGGCACCGGCGTTCATGACCACAGCGCCACCTACGCTTCCCGGAATGCCTGAAGCAAACTCAAGGCCTGTCAGTCCTCTCTCCATTGCGGCGTTTGCCACTCTTGACAATAGCACGCCGGCTCTTACACGAATGCCGGTACACTCATCACCTTCAATCGGATTTTCACTGAAAAAACTGATTTCATCACCGGTACTTCTGAGTCCCAAAGTGTTTATGATCACTCCGTCGTAGCCGCTGTCTGATACCAGAAGATTACTGCCATTACCGGTGACATACCAGGGCACATCATATCGTTCAAGCACATCGCTTATAACTACCAGCTCTTCTTCTGTATGAGGCTGCATGAAAAGCGCAGCATTTCCTCCGCATTTGAAGGTAGTGTGCTCGCTCATCGGCTCATCCCTGAACACAGCAATGTCCATGGAGAGGTCCTTTATTTCATTGATGATATTGCGGACCTTATCTTCCTGCACCTGTTTCACCCCAGCGCCAGCTTTGCGCTTCCGTAAATTCCCGCGTCATTTCCCAGGGCAGCTATGACAAACTTCGCGCCCCTGCAGGCATGGAAGGTGTTCTTCTGAAAATTCTTTTCAATGAAATCGATGATCACGTCTCCCGCCTTTGACACGCCGCCTCCGAGAACTATGGCGTCCGGGTTGACCACGCAGGCAACCTGTGAAAGCATGTCTCCCAGGTATTTCCCGAAACGCTCGGCTATCTCTATGGACACTTCATCACCCTGCTTTACACCATCAAAAACATCCTTTGCGGTGACAGCCATTGCTGAGCGGAGAACGCTTGGATCGTTGTTTTCCCTGAGCCTTTCCCTTGCCAGCCTGGCAATTCCGGTAGCCGAGGCGTACTGCTCGATGCATCCGTAATTTCCGCAGTTGCAGGGCGTCGTCTCGTTGTCATCCACGTGTATGTGACCGATCTCGGCGCCTGCGCCTGTCACTCCGGTAAGTATCCTTCCGTTGATTATTATGCCTCCGCCGATTCCGGTACCAAGGGTAACCATAACAGAGGACTTATACTGGGAAGCCGCTCCCTTCCACGCTTCTCCGAGAGCTGCCACCGATGCGTCGTTTCCGCCCTTTACCTTCATTCCGAAGAGCTCGCTTGCCTTTTCCTCCAGGTTAAAAAAATCCCAGTGAAGGTTCACTGCGCGCCTTACCACGCCGTCTTCATCCACAGGTCCGGGAACCGCCAGTCCGCAGCCTTCCACATCCGACTTTGATATCCCTTTTTCAGCGAGCTTATCGTCGATGCTCTTTGCTATATCCGGCAGGATATTCGATCCGCTGTCTTCTGTCCTGGTGGGAATTTCCCATTTGTCCAGAAGATCTCCCGCATCCGTAAAAAGTC
>JAILQK010000170.1 GCA_024699045.1 Lachnospiraceae bacterium
TTTTGCGACAACTGCTCCGCCATGAGCCTTTTCAGGGCATCCTCCATATCAAGAAGCCGCATCTTTTTGGAAGCGATGACCGCATCCGGCCTCATATTCCTGAGCCTGGATTCAGCCTCCTTGATCCTGAGCCTGTCCCTCGAGATCGGCCTTGAAACACCCCTCAAAAGAGCGGTCCTTGCAGCATCAAGCCGGTTCAGATATTCCTCATATTCAAATACCGCAAGCTCAGCCGCCGCAGAGGGCGTGGGTGCTCTGAGATCCGCCACATAATCTGCGATCGTCGTATCTGTCTGATGGCCTACCGCAGAAATAACAGGCGTTTCGCAGTTAAAGATAGCCTCTGCAACCTCTATCTCGTTAAAAGCCCAAAGATCCTCGATCGAACCTCCGCCTCTTCCGACTATGATAACATCGACCCCGGCTTTATCAAGCACTCTGATTCCGGCAGCTATCGAAGAAGCCGCCCCCTCTCCCTGTACTTTGGAAGGATACAGTACTATCTCGACATATGGATTCCGTCGTCTTGTTATCTGTATTATATCTCTTACGGCCGCGCCGGTTGACGCCGTAACGACCCCGAGCCTTTTGATATACTCCGGAACAGCCTGTTTATACTGATCCGAGAACATCCCCTTTTCCTCAAGCTCGTCCTTCAGCTTCAGATACTTCTCGTAGAGTTCGCCCTGTCCCTCGGCCTTTATGCTTCCGGCATAGATCTGATATCTGCCGCCTTTTTCATATACCCCAATCCGGCCCGTAACATCAACCTTCATGCCATCCTGAAGAGTTATCTTCAGATTCCGCGCGTCAGAGGCAAACATCACTCCCGACAACTGGGCCCCGCTGTCTTTCATTGTAAAGTAGATATGTCCGGAACCATGATACGTGACATTAGACAATTCTCCCCTTACCGTCAAAGACCTAAGGCTTGAATCCATTGACATGATACGGCTTATGTGTTTTGTGATTCCGCTTACCGAGAATACCTCAGCCATTTTGCACTGTCCCAAAAACCGCCTGCCGGTTATCGATCCTTTGCGGGATCCTCTTCCGTAAATTTGGCAAGCACCCCATTAACAAAAGAACCCGCCTGTTCCTGGCCGTATTTCTTTGCCAGCTCTACAGCTTCGTTTATCGCGACGCTTACAGGCACTTCCTCGTCATATATTATCTCATAGACTGCCAGCCGGAGGATCGAAAGCTCAACCTTGCCTATACGGTTCAGTTTCCATCCTTTGCTCTTTTCCTCGATCCGGCTGTCTATATCTCCTATCTTTTCCACTATGCCACGAAATCTGTCTTCAATATATGCCTCGCTTTCCGGATCCACGGGCTTATCGAGATGCTCGAAATAATTATCCGCCTGTCCGGCCATTGCCTCACGAGTGCAAAACAACGACTCAAACAGAAGAATAAAGACATGCTCTCTTATGGCACTGCGTGCTATCATTTATCGGTCCTGACTTCGTTGTTTACGCCGGTTATCCTTATATTGACATCCGTCACATTGAGGCCGGTCATGGTCTCTATTGAATTCTTGACCTTATCCTGCACCTTCTTACTTGTCTCCATGACATTGTATCCGTACATCATGATGATCGCGATATCCACTCTGACCATATTTCCGGCTACGTCTACTCTGACACCGACACCTGTGCCGTTTTTCTTCCTGACGGTGTTTATAAGCTTGTCACTGATATTGCCTGCCGTCTCCGACACGCCGTCTACCTCTCCTGCCGCAATGGCTGCGATCGAAGCAACGACATCATCCGCGATCTTTATATCACCGCAGCTTGTCGTATTGATCGTATGCGCCTTTTCTTTATTCTCAGCAGGCTTCTCGTTATTCGTTGCCATATCTGTCCTCCGGATCAAACTCTTTATCTGTTTCCTTATGTCATGACCTCCTGCCTGCAGGATCTGAAATACAAGCAGGGATCTGTAAAACTTAAGACATCATACCACATTTTCAGGTCCGATAAAACCTTACCGGCATAAAACCGGCTATTAACTTATTCCTCGTTGAATTCCTCCAGGATCAGCCCTTCGTTACGGTCAAGCGTCATCCCTACACTCCACGAATTCACGAACAAAAGCAGGGGATTGCCTTTAAGATCCCTTATCTTCTTCATATCGGAAGTCCCCGTTATGGCGTCAAGATCGGCATTTTCGTTCTTGATCCACCTTATATATTCGTATGGAAGCTGTTCCAGGCGGATTTCGACATTGTATTCATTATTCAGCCGGTAATTCAGCACATCAAACTGAAGCACTCCGACAACACCGACTATGACCTCTTCCATACCGCCCTGAGGCTCTTCGAAGATCTGTATGGCTCCCTCCTGCGCGATCTGCATTATTCCCTTAACGAACTGCTTCCGCTTCATGGTATCGACCTGTCTGACCCTCGCAAAATGCTCCGGAGCAAAGGTCGGGATCCCCCCGTATCTGAATTTATCCTCCGGCATGCACAGAGTGTCACCTATCGAGTAGATCCCCGGATCGAATATCCCTATGATATCGCCGGCATAGGCCTCGGTGACCATATGCCTGTCATCCGCCATCATCTGCTGCGGCTGGGAAAGCCTTACCGTCTTATCCCCCTGTACATGCCAGACATCCATTCCGGCAGTGAACTTTCCGGAGCAGATCCTCATAAAAGCAACCCTGTCGCGATGGGCTTTGTTCATATTTGCCTGGATCTTGAAAACAAATGCCGAAAACGGTCTCTCCACCGGATCGATGAGTCCCTGATCCGACATCCTGGAAAGCGGGGTGGTCGTCATCTGCAGGAAATACTGGAGGAAACTCTCCACACCGAAATTCGTAAGCGCAGAACCGAAAAATACAGGAGAAAGCCTGCCGTGTGAAACCGCATCCTGATCATATTCCGCGGAAGCACCGTCCAAAAGCTCTATCTCGGACATCAGCTGTTCATAGCTCTCCCCGCCTATCGCCTCCTTCAGACGGTCTTTTTCATCAATGGGGATAAATTCCTCCTTCCCCTCTTTGGTCCCCTTCTGTGTATCCGAATATAATACTACCTGTTTTTTATTCCTGTCATACACTCCTCTGAACCCTTTCCCGGAGCCGATCGGCCAGGTAACCGCAGTAGTCTCTATCCCAAGCTCATGCTCGACCTGATCGATCAGTTCAAAAGAATCCAGCGCATCGCGATCCATCTTGTTAAAGAAGGTGAAGACAGGGATACCGCGCCTTGCAACCACCTTAAAAAGCTTTCTTGTCTGCGGCTCAACGCCCTTGGCGGCATCGATCACCATGACGGCGTTATCCGCAGCCATCAGCGTCCGGTAGGTATCCTCCGAGAAATCCTGGTGTCCGGGGGTATCAAGGATATTGATACATTTATCGTCATACTCAAACTGCAGGACAGACGAGGTAACGGATATCCCTCTCTCCTTTTCGATATCCATCCAGTCGGATACCGCATGTCTTGCGGTCGCCTTCCCCTTTACCGACCCTGCCGTATTCAACTGGCCTCCATATAATAGAAACTTCTCTGTCAGCGTAGTCTTACCGGCATCGGGATGAGAGATTATCGCAAACGTCCGCCTTCTGTTTATCTCTTTAGAAATATCAGCGCCCAAATCAACGCCCTCCTATATTATGATCAAAGCCTTACGATCCCGGGATGCTGCCTGTCTTTATGATTTCAGGATTTTCCTTGTCTTTACGATCCCGGAATGGCTTGTCTTTACGATCCCCGGATGAAACCTGTGTCTTCGGTCTTCGTCATCCAAGATCGATATGTTCCATATAAATATCAGTAAATTCAGGATCCTCCGCCAGATCCGTGACCCGGCTCCTCTCAACGATCCGAAGCAGCTCCTCATATTTCCTGCCCGAAGACGATACATCGGTAAGAAGTCTGATCGCTCCCTTTAGCGAGGTGTTTCCCGTCGGAATGATGCTGTTCTCCGGCATTTCAGGCAGCAGTCCGACAGCGGATGCAGCCCTGGTATCTATAGCGACCCCCATTCCCCCCGCAAGATAGAGCCTGTCTATCTCTTCGGGAGATATTCCCGCTCTCCGGCACAGAACCTCGAATCCTGCAGATATGGCCGCTTTTGCAAGCTGAAACTGTCTCATGTCATCCTGGGTAAAAGCCAAAGGGGATCTATCCGGATATCTTGCCACTAAAAAAGGTTCCCCGTCAAGGATGAATCCGCTGCTGTCACAAAGACCCGCCTTAAAGATCTCCGCAACACAGTCTGTCACTCCGGAGCCGCATATCCCCTTTATATCAGTTTCTTCTCCGATCGTTGAATATTTTACCTCATATCCGTCATCTCTGTCGCCATCTATCCTGATATGATCGATCGCTCCTCTGACCGACCCGGTCCCGCAGCTGATCCCTCCTCCTTCAAAGACAGGTCCCGCAGCTGATGAAGCCACATGGATGATATCATCCGTTACTATAGCCATTTCACCGTTAGTCCCAAGATCCATGAGCGCATAGACACCGTCGGAGTTTCTGTTTTCCTCCAATGAGTTAAGGTAATATAATCCCGATACTATATCTCCCCCCACAAAAGCCGAAATTCCGGGAAATATAACACATGGTACTTCCTTTTTACCAAAAATATCAAAAGTTTCTATTTCAAGAATATCTGCCGCTGTTTTTTCGATAAGTGCCGTATTTACCGGCTTATACGGATAATGTCCCAACACTGAAAGGTCATAGCCCATAAGGGTGTGTATCATTGTCGTATTGCCGGCTATCGTCAGCATCCCGATCCCGCCTTTGCCGGTTCGGTCCATCCCGATGCCGTCCATTCCGGGCCTGTCCATCCCGAGCCCGTCCTTGCCGAGCCCGTCCTTGCCGATTTCTCGATCGCTTAGATCCCCGACAAGTCCTGAGACTATCTCTCGCAATCCTTTGCAAAGCGCTTCCCGCATCTTTCTGCCATGTCCTTCGGATCCCGATCTTATCCTTGAGATCACATCCGCTCCGTATGCCGTATCGGGATTAAGCTGCGATCTCTGGGCGATCACCCTCCCCGAACCTGTATCACACAACGCGCCCGCTATCGTCGTGGTTCCAAGATCTATGGCTATGCCGTATCTCCCGCTGTCTCCCACACCGGGAAACTCCGGATCGGTATCCTCGATCCCCAGCGCGCTCATATGACCGGGATTTTGGACCACTCTTATGCGCATTCCCGGTTCATATTCCGTCTTACAGGCGCAGACCGTTCCAAGTCCGTCGATATCTACAAGACATTTCCCGCAGACGCCTTTCCCTCCACAGGGCGCCGATATGCCTATTCCTTTCTCCCTCAGATGATCAAGTACAGTCATCCTGTTATCACCGGTCTTTCTTGTTATAGCCATCGGAATAATCTAAATAAATACCGGGCTGGACATTGTATATAAACTCGCAGTAGGATATCCTGTCATCCTCGACGCTCTGCGCCTCCATGAGCACTCCTCTGGAGAGCAGGTCGTCTCCTTCAAATACAGGGGTCACCCTGTAAAGCACATGATTCCCGGTATTCCGGACATAATCCGCCACCTTGTCCTCCACATAGGACATTCCCTCGGCATTGAAATATCTCGTTCCCGTGATGAGATTATATATATTTGCATTCTCTCCCGCAAGCTTATATGCGATCAGATGGCTCCTGTTGTAAAGATACGGCGGATCCGCATCCACGATCCCGTCATATCTGTTCTGTACCCATCCCGTAGGATGTATCTCGCTGATATCTCCTCTCTTTTCTGTAGGCATAAGCTCGGGACATATATTCGCATAGGCGGTCCCGCACCTGCCAAGCTCATCCAGCGAAGAATAATATTCAAATGATTTTAATGTAATATCTTCGTCCGAAAAGAAGGGTCTGCCGTCATTGATGATAACGTACTTCTTCCCGCTGTATTCGGGGACCTCACTGTAATCAAAGCCCTCCGGATACAAAGAGCCATGGGGGACTATGACCGCCCCTGTCTCGCTCAGTACCTCCGAGCCTTCATCACTGCTTCCGGCAGCACTATCTGCACTGCTTCCGGCATCATTATCTGCACTGCTTCCGGCAACACTGTCTGCACTGCTTCCGGCAGCGCTGTCTGCATCGCTTCCGGCCTCACTGTCTGCATCGCTTCCGGCCTCACTGTCTGCACTCCCCGCTTCACCGGATCCTTCTTCCGAAGCTTCGGTGTATGACTCCCGTACTCCCGAAGCAGGGTTACCGCATCCCCAAAGGCACACTGCCAGCGTCAGGAGCATCACCGGAATTATCCCTATCCTTTTATTACGGTCCTTTTTCAATATCTCCTCCCTGATCCTTTCCCTGATCTGTTCCCGGATCCTTTCCCTGATCTGTTCCTCCGATACATCAAACGTTCCACATACACTCCAACAGTATACCACTTATCTCCGGATAAAATACGGGTGTGGCCATTTTCATGGACCACACCCGCATTATTTATATCATATTACGATCCACCCGCCCGAATCCTTATGATATCAGGCACGAGTGTTTTTGGATCAAAGCTGAGGACCTGCTGCTACAAGAGCCTTTCCTGCCGCATTGCCTTCATACTTCTTGAAGTTCTTTACAAATCTTCCGGCAAGATCCTGAGCCTTCTTATCCCACTCAGACGCATCCGCATATGTATCCCTGGGATCAAGTATGCCTGTGTCAACGCCGGGAAGCTCCGTAGGTACCTCAAAGTTGAAGTAAGGGATCTTCTTGGTAGGAGCCTTGAGCACATCGCCGTTAAGGATCGCGTCGATGATTCCACGGGTATCCTTGATCGAGATCCTCTTGCCTGTGCCGTTCCATCCGGTATTTACAAGATAAGCCTTCGCGCCGCTCTTCTTCATCCTCTTAACGAGCTCTTCTCCGTACTTTGTAGGATGAAGCTCAAGGAATGCCTGACCGAAGCATGCTGAGAAGGTAGGTGTAGGCTCGGTTATGCCTCTCTCGGTACCTGCAAGCTTAGCCGTAAATCCTGAAAGGAAATAATACTGTGTCTGCTCAGGATCAAGGATAGAAACAGGAGGCAGTACGCCGAAAGCATCAGCCGAAAGGAAGATGACATTGTCGGCAGCAGGGCCAGATGAGATCTTGTTAACGTTCTTTGCGATCTTCTCGATATGCTCGATAGGATAAGATACACGGGTATTCTCCGTAACGCTCTTATCGGCAAAATCGATCTTTCCGTTTGCATCGACGGTAACGTTCTCAAGGAGAGCGTTTCTCTTGATCGCATTGTATATGTCGGGCTCTGACTCCTTATCAAGGTTTATAACCTTTGCGTAGCAGCCGCCCTCGAAGTTAAATACACCGTCATCGTCCCAGCCGTGCTCATCGTCACCGATAAGAAGTCTCTTGGGATCGGTTGAAAGTGTGGTCTTTCCTGTTCCGGAAAGTCCGAAGAAGATAGCTGTGTGCTTTCCGTCCATATCGGTATTTGCCGAGCAGTGCATTGCGGCGATACCCTGAAGGGGAAGATAATAGTTCATCATGGAGAACATTCCCTTCTTCATCTCACCGCCGTACCAGGTATTGATTATGACCTGCTCACGGCTCGAAACATTAAAGAGGACCGCTGTCTCTGAATTAAGACCCAGCTCCTTGTAGTTTTCAACCTTTGCCTTTGAAGCAGTAAAGACCGTAAAGGTAGGTTCAAAATTCTCAAGCTCCTCTGCGGTAGGCTTGATGAACATGTTCTCAACAAAGTGAGCCTGCCATGCGACCTCCATTATGAAACGGACAGCCATTCTCGTATCCTTGTTTGCTCCGCAGAAAGCGTCGACAACATAAAGATCCTTGTTTGAAAGCTGCTCTATAGCGATCTTTTTGCATGCTTCCCATGTTGCTTCGCTGGCGCGGTGGTTGTCGTTGGGATACTCCTCTGATGTCCACCATACGGTATCGTGCGCCTTGGCATCGTCTACGATGAACTTGTCCTTAGGTGAACGACCGGTATAAACACCTGTCATAACGTTTACCGCATCGAGCTCGGTATTCACACCTACATCATAACCTGTAAGAGACGGATCCATCTCGTCTTTATACAGCTGCTCGTATGAAGGATTGTGATAGAGCTCTTTTGTTCCGGTGATTCCATACTTGGTTAAATCTACTTTTGCCATTCTATAAACCCCTTTTCTATAAATGTATTAACTATTTACAACGCAACTATATATTTTACATGATTGGCGGTTAAAATCAAGCCTTTCGTTTGATCTCGAACGGGCATTTTAATCTGTAACTATCATCTTCTGTATTGATTCTATATATCTGTCGCAGATCTCCTCGGTCTCCGCTTCCACCATTATCCTGATCAGCGGCTCGGTGCCGCTTGCCCTAAGCAATACTCTCCCACTGTCCTTAAGCTCATTGTTGCATTCATCGACCTTACCGAGGATCTCCGGATCCTGCATTACCGCGGATTTATCCTTAACCTTCACGTTTTTAAGCTTCTGAGGGAAGATCTCAAGCCCCGAAGTCAGAGCGGATGCTATGTTCTTGCTGTCTACCAGAATGTCTGTCAGTACCAGAGCAGTAAGGATCCCGTCTCCGGTATTGGCAAACTCCCCGAGTATGATATGTCCGGACTGTTCGCCGCCTATGACATATCCGTTCTCAAACATCTCCTGTGCCACATACTTATCGCCGACATCGGTCCCGGCGATCCTTATCCCGTGATTGTTTAAGGCCTTTTTCAATCCGATATTGGACATAACGGTAGCGACGACCGTATCCTTTGCGAGCCTGTTATGCTCTTTAAGGAATCTTGCAATGATGTACATGATGCCGTCACCGTCGATCAGACATCCCTTCTCATCAACCATCAGGCATCTGTCGGCATCCCCGTCAAAAGCAAATCCGGCATCCAGCTTGTTTTCCACGACGAACTTCTGCAGCCCTTCCGGATGTGTGGATCCGCAGTTCACATTTATGTTCTTTCCGTCCGGATGATTGCTCATCATAAAGACATCGGCTCCGAGCAGGCTGAATATGTTCCTTGCCACCGCAAAGGAAGCACCGTTTGCACAATCAAGTCCTATCTTATAACCTCTGAAGGAATTCTTCGGGATCCCCGAAAGATAATTGATATATCTGTTTCTGCCCGACAGATAATCTATGCACTGCCCGGGCTCATCCGACGCGGTAAGAGTGATCGTACCGTCAAGATAATCCTCGATCCCCGACAGGAATTCATCTCCCATCTTGTCCCCGCTGCTGTTTATGATCTTGATCCCGTTATCGTGATAGGGATTGTGGCTGGCGGTGATCATGACTCCGCAGTCAAAGCCGTCATTCTTTGTTACATATGAGACGCTCGGGGTTGTCGTGACATGCATAAGATAGGCGTCTCCGCCCGCCGAGGTTATCCCCGCTGCCAGCGCATATTCAAGCATATAACTCGACCTTCTGGTATCCTTTCCGATAACAATGCGAGGAACCTTCTTTGTCTGCGCAAAATATCTGCCGAGATACTCCCCTATCTTGATCGCATGCTCCAGACAGAGCGTATCGTTTACTCTTCCCCTGAAGCCGTCCGTACCGAAATACTTCATAATAGCTTTCCCTCCAAAATCTCGTTTGCCCGACACGGTTCATGCCTTCCGGCCCCATGACATAAGGCAGGGCGTATGCCCGTTTCACATTACACCATTCTATACGCAAAAACATAATCTGTCTAATAAAACGATTGCCCAAAAGATACAAAAAAACTATAATCGGTCATATATCAAATAAGTAAGACCGATATTTCCGTAAAAACAGTATTTTCTATACCGGCTTTTACAACTATAATAAAAAATAAGGAGCCCGCAAGCCTTGAAAAAACGCACTGTAGTTTTCCTGATAATCCTTTTTGCAGTTCTTAATCTTCTTACCATATGTATCCTGCTGTATATATTTTTACCCGGAAGCACTGACAGTTCTTCGGCAGAGGAAAGTTCCTATACTGATGAGATCACTACCGAAAGCTCTCAGGAGGACAGTTCCGGGCAGGACGACTCCGGGCAGGATCGCACAGGATCGGACAGCTATCCGTCCTCGGACATTTCCTATTCCTCTGATGATTCCTCGATACAGGGATTTATCGGAGAACCCTTCTATGAAGGAGTCGTTGATGAGGTTACGGCACTTGATGCGGTATACAGCATATCCGACAGGATCGCCGACGGCAAGGATATCGATCTTGAGATCTTCTGTATCGACGGCCCGAACAACGAAGGCATGTATTACTACACATTCCGTCAGGTAGCGGATAATATCACCGTTTACGGGGCAACCGTCAAGCTTATAGTGGACAAGGACAACCGTGCGATCGGACTTGTCAGCTCCCTCTATCCGGAGATCGGAACCGGAGACACCGGAAACTGGAGGATCGATGCCGAAACTGCCGAAAGTATAGTAACCGATGAATTTGGCGACAAGGCCCAGGTGATCAAAAGCGCCACTGAGCAGGTTCTCCTTCCCAGTGAAGACAGTCCGGAAGACTACTATTATACCTGGGCGGTATACACCAACAATTTCGAAGATGACTACGATTCCGCCTACCTTGTACACTACGTGGATGCCTCGGGCGAGTATCTCTACTCTCTTCCCATCTCACGTCCCGGAAATGACGAAGCTCTGTCGGGAGCCACCGCCACTTTCTCCTTTGATAACATGGAGCCGGGCGAGTGGAGCGGGACGATCCGGACACTCAAAGGCGACACCCGCTCCGTTACGGTTCCCGTAATGACGGATAAGGAGACCGGAGAAACGATCCTCGGAGATGCAGAAAGGAAGATCCTCTGTGCCGACTACAATGCTTTTTATGATGAAGAATCCATTTCCTACCTTGTCTCGAACAATAACAGCTGGGATGACAGAGATATCATGACTTATTACAATTATATCCGGGTCTACGATTTCTATGCCGATACGGGCTGGGTGGGTCCCGACGGTGTCGAAACTCCTTCTCTCCTGCTCATGAACGCCGTCGATTCAGATGGAGAGCCGCTGAATAATGCTTCTTACGATGGAAAGATGGAAGGCTTCCAGGTCTTTTCATTCGGCACCGAATACGGATTTGGAGACTGCCTTGACGTCGTCGGCCACGAATTTACCCACTGCTTTACCACATATTCATGGACCAACAATATCTATCTGAACGACTATGGCGCAATAAATGAGGCCATGAGTGATATAATGGGAAATCTCGTGGCGATGATGGTAGATGAGAACGATATACCTTTCGAGATAGGCGAGAACAGTTCTGACGGGACCGTCAGATATATGGGCGATCCTCACAAGGGTGAACAACCGGAATTCGTATGGGACACCTTTTATATCCCGAATGTGGCGGAAGCTACCGAAAATAATGACAACGGAGGAGTCCACTATAATTCCTCTCTGATCAATCTGCTGTCCTATAACCTGAATAAAGCCGGCATGGATCCCGTGGATGAATTCTACTTTTGGATGAATGCTTCTTACGTCATGACCCCCCGTACGGATTTTGCCCAGATCAGTCAGATCCTTCCCTGGGTCCTCGACAATCTCGGATATGCAGATTATAAAGACGTGCTCGATCAGACGATAGCGGACACCAAAGTCAGGGACAAAGCCCTGCCCACCGAAGCTCCCGATGGTTATTCCATGATCAGGATCCCCCTCCCGGAAACCGATTATCTTAAAGATCATGAGGTTTTGTTCTTTGTGGAATCACTTGAAAACTTTGAAGTGTATGAAGGATATGTGGAAGTCGGCACAAATGCGATCACCATTACGGTTTCTCCGGGCGAATCGGCTCTCTATGCGACCTCCTCCGACACTGACGAGAATTATGCCTGCGCTGTCTATATGAACGACAGCTGGAAGGCAATAAGCGAAGAAGAATTAGAGTCCTACCTGGGAGACGAAAACAACGCTTCAACGCTGTCTTTCAATATAGGAGAAGGAGCCATTATCGAACTGGACGGTGACAGCCTGATCGATGTGCTTCGCAAGTAGGCGCTCAAAGCTGCTTCATCACGGCTTTGCGTTCATTCATTGCTTCATATGCGCGCCTTATCACATCGTCAACGCTGTTGTCCTTATCCTCGTCAAACAGCGCATATCCCAAGGCGGCCGTGAAGCCCTCATGCTTATCTGCATCCCGGCCGTTCAGCCCCTGCCCGATATCCGCATAGAGCTTTTCCGTCAGCTCCTCTATCATATTGTAATCATTATCCCTTAATATAATGGCAAACTCGTCTCCGTCAGTACGGAACACCGGAGAATGGGCAAAAGTCACGCACACGGATCTGCAAAGCCTCCTGATGGCGATGTCCCCCTTCTCCCGTCCGCCTGCTTCGTTGATAGCTCCCAGAGAATTCATATCTACTATGGCGATACCGAATTTCTTCTCACCGCTGTCAAGCCCCCATTCGAGACTCTTGATCTCCTTATCATAAGCGGCCTTATTCCTTATTCCGGTAAGAGAGTCTCTAATGGCCAGCTCATTCATGGCTGCCGTCTGCTCACTGTTACCGTTCTCCTCCTTTGCGTTCTTAACCAGATCCGTCATATAAGTGTCGATCTCCGAGATCATTGCTGCGGTCTGATTCGCAAGTGATGATATCTCATCGTTTCCGGTATCATTCTTATCGATCTCACCTGCGATCCGTGCATTTTTATCCTTGGAATAAATACGTATGCTGTCATTTATGCGTTCGAGCCGTTTGATATAGAAACGGTCTATGAACCAGAGCAGGATCGCCACTACGACAATAAGTACGATCGCGATCACAAGAAGCTGTCGCAGGGTGGTCTGCAGGATCGGATAGTTCAAAGCCCCGATCGATATCTCAGTTCCTATGACTCCAAGTTTACGTCCGTCCGTGACGAGGGGCGCATAGAACACATAGGTGTTGCGGGGGACTTCATCAATAGTGTCGTATCCCTGAGGTACTTCTCCCGTATCCCAGGCTTCCCACAGTTTGGGATGCGTATCGGAAGACTCTTTGACATGATCTTCGATACGAAGGTAATGTTCGCCATCCTTTCCGGTCTTTTCCTTCCTGTTTGT
>JAILQK010000179.1 GCA_024699045.1 Lachnospiraceae bacterium
GAGCATGTTCGGCAAGTCTCCGGAGGATATGAATGCCGACGAGCTTGCGATAGTGACCGCTGGAGTATCGAGATTTGCAAGGAGCGGCAATCATCCGGCGGAGTCGCTTGCGGGAAGGCTTTCGGAGCTTATGAGGTCCAAGGACAGCAAGTATCTTTATAACCAGTATTCCGATAAGACACCGAGATATATAAGTCTTAAGACCATCGGACTTTGCAGTGATTACAGATATTATTTTGACGATACGCGTAAGACCGCGACCCTGACATCGGGATCAAATGTCTGCATCTTCCAGACGGGAAGCGATACTCTGGAAAGAGGCGGAAATAAAGAAAAGCTTAAATATGAGACGGTAATGAGCAAATATCCGTATATTTCGGAGGATGATGCGTCGGCGATCTTCGATTGTCATTCGGAATACGTGGTCCAGAGTGATTACGCGGTTTGCCTTACAGGGGCAATGGACAGCAAGGCAAAGGAACTGCTTGAGAAACTTACGGGCGGTTCGGAGTAGAAAAGGAGCAGATAATGGCTGATTATCCCATAATCGCAGATGTCAGTGCGTATATAGTAAGAACACTGAGGGAAAAGATGTGTCCGGAGCCTATCCCGTCTCCGAACAATATAGAGATTTCTTCTCCCCTTTCGCAGGACGTCGACTATATAGTGGGCCTGTACCTTTATGATGTCGTAGAGGATGTGCAGGTCACGACCCCCCGGCTTTTGGAGAGGGGAAGGGCAGAGCTTATCAAGCCGCCAAGACCGTATGCGCTTTATTATATGGTCTTTATAAACGGTTCCTCCCAGATGGGACTCAAGGCACCGGATATACAAAAGATAATCGGAAAGGTAGCACAGATAGTAAACGATAATAATTCCGTGCTGCCCAACCAGCTACAGTCATGGCTGACCACGCAGGAGCCTCCGATCAAGCTGTCTCAGGCGAAGATAAGTCTGGAGGAGAAGGTCAGGGTGTGGCAGGCGATCAATAAGCCTTATCAGATCAGCCTGTTCTACAAGGCGGCACCCGTATATCTCTCAAGCGGAGATATCATCGAGACCCCTCGTGTCGTGGACGCAAGCTTTGGCTTGTATGTAACAGGAGAAGACCAGGCTTAGGCCGGGATTCTTCAGGATCGTTTTTGATTAGCATGCAGATCCGCCAACGTGGTCTCATGCCAAGGAAAGGAGGAAAATGGCTTCTGTGTTCGGGTCTAAACTGGATCTTTTGATACGGCTTTTTGACACTACGACGGGAGCGACTGTAGGAGAAAAAACTATTCGTTTTGCGAGGAACGGCATCCCCGTCAAGCCGGAGCCGAGAGACCCCGGGACTTATTTATTCATAAATACCGGCAGGGAAGATTTTCTTATGCGTATTGAAGTATCTGGGTATGAGATATATGAGGCCGAGGTGCGTTATGAAGAGTTAGACGATAGGATTCCGGAATGCGATGTGTTCCTGATGCCATCTGAGAATACATCGAAGGGAGAAAAGGTGCTTAGTTTCTCGGGTACTCTTCCTTTTCTTAAAAAGATCGAAGCAATATGCCTTACAAAGCCGATCTGCGGGACCAACGAGTTCAGTTCCAAGACGAACGTGCTCAGCGTTTTTACCAATGCAGGCGGCAGAAGCGGTCTTGAAACAGGCAGCTACGGGATATTGCACACGGACAATAACAGCTATGAAAAAATTGAAGTGGAGCAGAACGTCTCCCTTCAGTCTGTCAGGCTTAAAACTCCGATACAGGAAGAGTTGGCCTCAAATCAGCCGATCATGCGTGTCATATACGGATATGCATACAAGGACGGAAGGTATCTTCTGAGAGTCCGTGATGACGGACAGGCGCAGAAATATCTGGTCCGGTATGAGGTCGGAGACGAGGTCAGATTTCAGGAATTGGATTTTTTTGATCAGGAGGCATTGAAGTGAGTTTACTTGTGGCAGTAGGAGCAAATCTTTTGTGCAGCATGGGTACGGCGCCCGCACCGCTTAAGGTGACTTCACAGGCCAAGGTCCTTACGGAGGGGAAACCCTCGGGAACGATACAGGACTGCGCGCCTATGTCAAATGTGGGTCCGTTCGGGTTATGTACTTCAATGGCTAACCCTCAGGTGGCGGCTGCGACGGCGGCGGCTTTGGGTGTATTGACCCCTCAGCCCTGCGTTCCGGTACCTGCAGGTACATGGATCCCTACAAAGCCTAAGGTGCTCATCGGTGGCAAGCCCTGTCTTACGCAGGACTGCAAGATGATGTGCGCTTATGCGGGTCAGATCACCGTAACGCTTCCGGGACAGACAAAAGTTAATGCGACGTAGCAACTACAGAAAAAAAACAAGAAAGGAAAGATATTAAGATGGCAGAATATTTTTCACCAGGTGTATACGTGGAGGAGTATGACAATTCGCCACGTAGTATAGAAGGAGTGGGAACAAGCACGGCGGGCTTCGTAGGCTTTGCCGAAAAGGGACCGGTGATCGGCGCCCCGCTGTTTGTTTCGAGCTTCAAACATTTTAAGCAGCAGTTTGGCGGATTCCTGAGTGAATTCGCATACGGTGAGTACCGTTTTCTTGCTAACAGCGTTGAGCAGTTTTTCGCAAACGGAGGCACACGTTGCTTTGTAATGCGCGTGGCGCCCAAGGATGCGGTTGCTTCAAGCGCAAAGAAAGGAATCCTTACCGTATCGGCAAAGAACCCCGGAGCATGGGGCGACAAGGTGCAGATAACACTCAATACCGTTAAAAAGCACAAGCTTCAGCTTCTGGAAAAGACGGAGACCGGTTACAGGGCAAAGAGCACAGAAGGCTTCAGAGAGGGAGACGTCGTAGAATTCGAAGGCACGTATACTACCATAAAGACTATCATGGACAGGATCATAACCTTTGAAGACGAGCTTCCCGACAAGGCTGTGGATGACGCGATAATACCCAAGGCACTGCTCTACTTAGTGACAGTTGATATGGGTGTGCGTTACGGCGATGAGGCAGAATCGTACTCGGAGCTCAGCTTCAACATCTCTTCTCCCAAGTATATAGGCGCAAGACTTTCGGTCAGCGAGCTTGTAGACGTGGAAGTGGAACAGATGACGGAAGCCGGAAATCCCGTCGAATCCATCCTCGGTGATGGTGTAGAGAGTGGTGTATTCTTCCTTGAGGGAGGATCGGACGGTTCGATCTCAAAGGTAAATGCGGCTACCTTCCTTGGTGAGGACAACGGTCCCGGCAAGCGTACGGGTCTGGCGGCATTTATCGAGAACAACAACGTCAGCATGCTCGCGGTTCCCGGTATCACAATGCCGGAAGTGATCGTGGCGCTCGTTGGACAGTGCGAGAACTTAAAGAACCGTTTTGCAGTTATCGACATGCCGGGAGATATGTATAAGACGGCTGACCTTATAGGCTACAGAGGAATGATAGATTCGACCTATGCGGCGATGTATCATCCCTGGATCGAAGTCTTTGACAGGTCTTCAAACAAGTCTGACTACATACCGCCTTCAGGCGCGGTCATGGGTATCTATTCCAGGACCGATCAGACGAGAGGTGTGCACAAGGCACCCGCTAACGAGGTCGTTTTCTGTACAGGACTCAAGACCAATTACACAAAGGACGAGCAGGATATACTGAACCCCGAAGGTATCAACCTTATAAGAGCGCTGCCCGGACAGGGTATCCGCGTATGGGGCGCACGTACCGCTTCGTCCAACACATCGTTTAAGTATGTAAACGTACGCAGGCTCTTCATCTATGTGGAGGAGAGCATCAAGGCAAATACGAACTGGGTAGTCTTCGAGCCTAATGACACAACGCTCTGGCAGAGAGTTGAGATGTCCATAGCAGGCTTCCTTGACGGTCTGTGGAGAAACGGAATGCTTGCAGGAGATTCACCTGCTACAAGCTACTTCGTTGAGATCGGACCTTCGACAATGACGAGGGACGATATCATGAACGGCAGACTGATATGTAACATAGGTATAGCACCTTCAAGACCCGCTGAATTCGTTATCTTCCGCGTAACACAGTTTACGGCGGAAGCCGGCGGAAGCGAAGAAGGCTGATTCTAAAAAACATAGAAAGGAAGATGACAGATTATGCCAGCAAATACATATGATAACGGAAAACAGTCATACTATCCGTTGACTAAGATGAACTTCCTCGTTACCGTTTCGCAGATCGCCGGAACAGCGGCTTTTTCGGAGGTGACGGGGGTCGAGAGCTCGGTGGACGTTATCGAGTTCAGGCAGGGTAACTCAGGCTCCCTCGGACCTGTAAAGATCCCCGGACTTGTAAAGCACGGAAACGTAACCCTTCGTATGGGATACATCATCGAGAGCGCTTTCAAGACCTGGATACAGGAATGTGTAAGTGAGACCAGGGGCCAGATGCCCAGATATGACGTTACCATAGAGCTTATCGATATCAACCCGGGAGCGCCCCAGAACGCGGTTACATCGCCTCAGGGCACGAGAACATGGACGCTCACCAATGCATGGGTCGCAAAGTATAATGCACCCGATCTCGACGCAAAGAACTCTGATGTAGCGATAGAGAGCGTTGAGCTTGCTTATGAGGAACTTGTGATACCTAACTGACGCATCAGGCCATATCTGACCTCGGCCAGGCAGAGAATGGAAGAGCGAAAGAAGCTGTCAACATTGTTTTTCATACATTTTCAGGGCACACGGATGACGATCCGTGTGTCCAAGAAGGCGGATGAAGAACGGTTCGGAAATCATCACAGATCAGGAGGGTCAAATGGAAACCGTATATGATTTCACACTTCCCAAGGGTTATCTTGACTCAGCGGGAGAGCTTCACAAAAGAGGCAGGATGAGACTTGCCACAGCGGGCGATGAGATAAGCGCGACAAGGGATCCCAGAGTGCTTTCAAATCCATCTTATCTTACGATCGTCATATTGAGCAGGGTCGTTACGGAGATCGAAGGAGTCGACTCGATCACCGCTACACTTATAGAGAAGCTTTTCACGGCGGATCTCGCATATCTTCAGGATATGTACCAGAGGATAAACGATATCGAACCGCCGACACTTACGGCAGTCTGCCCCGATTGCGGCGCGACCTTTGAGGTGCCGCTAAATTTTACAGGGGAGGGATAAGACTTTATCCCGAGGATGAGCTCTACAAGGAGATGGCGTTCATCTCGTATTACTTCCACTGGAGCGAGGACAATGTAATGAAGCTCGAGCACAGGCAGCGACGGAAGTGGTGCAGCGAGATATCGGGAATAAACAAGAGTCTTAATCCCTCCGGGGATAAGAAAGAAAAGAGCATAGTGGATATGAAACCCGCTAGCTTTACAATGAATTGAAGGTCAGGATCAAGAGGAGAATCAGATGTCAGGCGGCAATTACGACAGATCACATGATAATGCGCATCTCAATCCGGCAGTGGCATATGCCTTTGCACTGCAGGTAGAGGCGGCTTTTTTCGTCCCTTTGAGGTCGGTAAGAGTCTTTACCAAGGAGAATGAGTTTGATTATTATCAGGAGGGCGGTCTCAATGATTATGTGCATATGCTGAGAAAACCTATTTCAAAGCCCTTTACTTTCCAGGTCGAAAGATATGTGGGAGTTGCAAACGCCGGATTTAACTCCGGTTTTGTCGATCCGCTCGCGCTTGGAACGGATCTGATCCTCCCGCTTGTGCTTTATGTAAACCGAAGCCCGGCCGGTCACTGGTATGAAAACATCAATTTTAAGAACTGCGCAAGAGCTTATATTTTTACGGGCTGCACGGTTACTTCAAAGGAATACGGAGAACTGAACGGTGAGCAGAGCAAGCTGCTGACCGAGACTACAACGATCGCCTACAAGGAACTCTTTACACTCAACCAGCTCAATCCTGCCTGGGAGAGCGGAGGGCTCTGGCAGTGGAAAGAGGGAGATTTCAAGGGAGGCGGGACAGCCCATACCGAAAACCGCAGCTCAAACGACAGTAAGTCTCAAATGGAACAGCTAGCTTCCTCCAACAGATGGGATGGAGATAAAGACAACGCCAAGAACGTGGAGGGGAAAGGTAAACGGCATCTTTCTGCCACCGCGCCCAAAATGGCTCCGAAATCGGGGCTTGAACAGAAGGGAAAGAGCGAGGGCTGGGCGATATCGAAGGACGATTACAAGGGCAACAGCAAGTTCCATACGAGGGAAGAAGGACGTAAAAACGATCCGAAGAGCGCAGGCGAATCCAAGGGAAGCAGCGGAGCCTGGGCGATATCCAGGGATGCATATGCCGGTAACGGAAAATTTCATACCAGAGAAGAAGGCCGCAGAAACGATCCCAAGAGTGAAGGCGAATCCAGGGGAAGCAGCGGAGCCTGGGCGATATCCGGAGATGCATATGCCGGAAACGGAAATTTCCATACGAGAGAAGAAGGCCGCAGAAACGATTCCAAGAGCGCGGGTGAATCCAGGGGAAGCAGCGGAGCCTGGGCGATATCCGGGGATGCATACGCCGGAAACGGAAATTTCCATACGAGAGAGGAAGGGCGAAGAAACGATCCCAAGAGTACCGGGGAATCCCAGGGCAAGGCAAATACGTGGGGCTGGGACGGTTCGGTCAACGGCTCGGGCAAGTCTCATACTTCGAACCGCAATGTGAACAAGAAACCTGTTCCCGTAACCTATCCTCCGACGAGGAGAGCGCTTAAGGCTGAGGCTCTTTCTAAACAATGATAACACTCAAGGCACCGATAGAACTTAAGAACAGGACGGATTTTGTCAAGGATCATGACGGGTTCTGTGAGAGGATAACCGGAAATTATTCCCTGATGGGAGTCGAGATAGGGGCGGAGGAGTTACTGCATATCGTTAATTCCCCCCCTGAGATATATATCGCCGAGGGCGGGAGCACGACCGTGGTCGGAGGGACCATGATAGCAAGCCACAACGAGGAGAAGCTTGATATCATCAACAATATGCTGAACCGCATCATGGTCTCGGTGGATGCGGAGCTTACCTATCAGGACAGGGCTTATATAACCGATGCGCTCTACAAGCTTGGGATCAAGGATGACAGGAAGTTTATGAACGAGGTCTTCAAGGTGATAAACGATTCGCATCTTGAAGAGGATTTTATCAACAGTTATATCGAGGCCGGCATCGAGCGTGAGAGCAGGGAGCTCAGACAGCAGACACTGATGCTCTCGAGAGAGATAACGGAACGCGGACTGACCGACGGACTGAGGGCAAGGGAGGAGTCCCTGAGCCGGCAGATAATGGAAAGGCTCCAGACGGGAGCGATATATCAGATAGTCGCCAATTTCAACAAGAGTCTTACCGAGAACCGGATCGAACGATCGGAGCAGCTTTTGTCGGAACAGGAGAATACGGCAAGGAATATGCTCGTACAGAATTTCCTGGATGTGATGGAAAGTGAGGGCGCCGAGATCGTATACAGGAGCGGGGAGACCGAAGCGGCGGGAGAAGGCGCCGGGGAAGGCGGGGAGAGGACTGTAAGGGTCGAAACCTCCGAAACGAGTGAAACGATCCGTGAGCGTGAGCTTTCGGAGACGGAAACCATAAGGACCGGGGTCACCGACAGAAGTCTTATCGAGAACAGGACCGAACGGACGGAACAGCTTCTGACGGAACAGCAGAACATCTCCGAAAACGTCCGGATACAGAACATCCCCGGAAGCGGGGAGGGCGGAGCCGCCGAGATAGTATACAGGGAAACGGAAGGGACCGCGCCCGAAGAAACGCCGGCCGCCGGCAGAGAAGAATATATCAGAAGGGAATATATATATTCGAGCGATAATATCTATGAGCGCGAGCTTTTAAGAACCGAAAACACTGAGCGCAGGATCACCGAAGAGATCGGGGCCGCAGTCCTGCTCGATCTGGTAAAGAATCTCTATCATACAGGGTATGAGAGGATAAGCCGGGGAGATACCTGGATGGAATTCAGGAACGCATTGTACGGATCCTCGGATAATACCTTTAACCGGGTGAGCTACCAGACATCGGAGAGCACACAGGTCGTAAGGGGCGGAGATGTTTATGAAGACCACACCCTGGCGGAGCTTGATTACACGGAGTTCGAAGAGCTCTATGACATACAGGAGAATGAGGGCAATATAGAGCTCATCGAGGAGCAGCTGAGGGAGATAAATCAGAGCAATATCGAGAATACGAGCCGGTATGAGCAGATGATCGAAACCTTAAAGAAGCTCAAGCCGGAAAAGAAAGAGACCGTGCACGGGGCGGAGAGGACCAGGAGAGCCGCGCTTACGGCTATTGAGGATGAGAAAGCCCTGCTCGAGAGCATGGCCGAGGCGGAAGAGAGGCAGGAGAACGACAGGCTTGGGGTATTCCGGGAGATAACAAGACTCTTCCCGGAAAACGCAACTCAGGTGTTCCGGGTAGTCGAGCAGTATCTGAGAGATCCCGGATCGGTCGAGGGAATAAATATAGCGAGCAATAACGTGGCGGAGGCAGCGGAAGAGATCATGCGGCTGCAGCAGTATAACGCGGCGCCTCCGGAGCCGGAGCCCGAGCCGGTATACACTCCTCCGGAGGATGAGCTTGTCTTCAGGAGAGAGGAAAGGCTGTCCGCCGATGAGGTCGAGGAGATACTTGAAAACTACAGGCGGCAGGACAGAAGGCAGACAAAAGAGATCAACGACAATACCGATGTCACGGAAACGAGGCGGGTCAATACGACAACGGTGACACATAATACCGAACAGAGGATAAGCGGACAGGACATGGAAGAGATCGCCGAAATGGTGAATAACGGGGTGCGTTCACAGATGGGAGCCATCTCCGATCAGGTCCTGATGAAACTGGAAAAGCGTCTCAGAAACGAAAAGAGCAGAAGGGGAATATAGTAAGTTATGGGATTTACCAGCTTTGTAAGCTCGGCAGCAAAGGGAAAAGCAATGCAGAACCTCGGACGAAGCTTCACGGGAGCAAACGTCAAGGCTGTATTGTGCATAAGAAAAGTCGAAAATGTGGAAGCCAAGGCTCAGGATGTCAACAAAGATTCAATCGACGGACGGAAATATACGATGTCCGACAGCGAGAAGTCGGCGATAGATGATGTCTATGAGATCAATAAGCAATTGATGAAACGCGCGGATCAGTCCCTGAGCGGCAAGAAAGCGGTCGCGACTTTCAGCGAGATCAAGGCCGAGGCTGAAAAACACAAGTATATAGCACTGGAAGTGCAGTACAATCCTTCAAGCATGAGACTTGATACCATCGCGGGACAGCAGAAGAAATATAACGGAGATGCCGGTAAGACTCAGATGGAAAAATTCTTTTCTCCTTCCGTTACCACCTTAAGCTGCGATCTTTTGTTTGATGACTTCAACAATATGGACGCATTCATGCTTTCGGACAATGCCTTAACGGGGGCCACTGCCGCCAATCTTGCATCCACCGCGGTCAGTATGGCAAGGGGCAGCAAGTTCAGCGTGCAGAGACAGATAGAGGGCCTTATTGCGCTCCTTACCATACCCGAGGCAAGACATGTGATCTTTTACTGGGGGGATATGTGCTTCAGAGGCGAGGTCAACGAGGTAAATGCCAGATATACGATGTTCAATAAAAAGGGTAATCCGATAAGAGGAATGGTAGGACTGCAGATAAGACAGGGTGACAATAATGATGAATATGAAGCCTACAGATATGATGAAACATACTGGTATAAGGCTTTTGACAGCACTTTTACTGAAAAGAGCATTGTGTCGAGCACCTTCAGCAAGGCTACGAACAACAGTCTCTTAAACTTAAAGCTATAGAGTCGGAGTAAAGTATCATGGGAATGATGGACAGTCTTAAAAGCGCGGGCAGCACGGCGAAGACCTCTTTTGAGCAAAACACCGGAAGCGTCGAAAAAGCGATCATAGAGGTGATCGACCTGAGCGGCAGGGAAACAGAGAAGGCGGAAGCGGTAGCGGTAGTGGGAAAGACCATGGGAAAAAGGCCGGCAAATTCCTTTGTCGATAAAAGTCTGCTCGGAGACGAGATGAAGTCTCTCAAGCTGCTCGGAGACGGCCAGTATCTGGAGGACAAGGTCAATGTGGCGTCGAATAAAAGGAAGTATTTTACCGTCCAGTTCAATCCTTCCACTCTTCAGATATCGGGACACGGCGGAGGCCTGCAGCAGGAGATGGACTACGGCGGAGATCCAAAAGAGGGACCGCACCGAAGCGCGAGCTATGTCAGGGGCGGCACATACATCAGCATGTCGGTAAGCCTGCTGTTTGATTCCTGCGATCCGCAGAATGCTTTTCTTGAGGACAAACTGATCCCGAACGTGTCATCGGTCGGAGCAGGCGTGGCAAAAGCGATAACGAGCGCCATGGGAAAGAAAACCGTATCGATCCAGAAGCAGGTCGAGGGTTTTATATCGGCGCTCAGAAATCAGTATACCCGTATAGTAACCTTTCACTGGGGCGAGCTGAACTATTCCGGGATACTGCAGAACATCGGCGCGAATTACACGATGTTCAATATCAACGGAGAACCGATAAGGGCAACCGTCGACATTAGCATCGTAAGCGCGGATGATGAACGCTGGAAGAATTCGCTCACGACCTGGCAGACCAAGTATATAAAGAGTTTTACAAAGAGTGAGAGTTTTGTTAAAGCATCCCAGAAAGTGGGAGGATTGTTAAACCTAAATGTCGGACTTTAATTTTGGCGATCTAAAAAAAACATATGAAAATTTCAGAGAGCCAAAAGCCATGCTCGTGGTAAACGGTCAGGAGCTCACCGCCGACCTTCCTCTGAACATAATAGGCGTGGAGGTAGAGCTGACATCGGGCTACGAGTCCTCCATAGCGACGGTCACACTGGCCGGAGTCTTTGATGCCGATAACAAGAGATTCAACATAAAGAAGGTGAAACAGTACTTATACCTGGGATCCACGATAGTAATATATCTTGGATACGCTACCGCGGTCAGAGAGGTTTTTCGCGGTTTTATCGCCAGAGTCCACTTTGTCGTCCCCGATATGTACAGCGGGACCATCCCTTCTATAGAGCTTACGGCTATGGATGTAAAGGGACTCATGATGGCCAACAGGCATTCGAAACGGCTTAAATCGCAGTATTTCAGCGATGCGGTCAAGGAGATCCTCAATGCCAATCCTTTTATTTCTCAGATGGACGCTACGGGTAAACAGTTCATAACGCTAAATGTGAGCAACACCCCGGATAAACCTCCCGGTTCCGAAAACAGCGGCGCAGGCGGCGCAGGCGGCGCGGGTGGCGCCGGGGGAAAGCAGCCCACTACGGACAGAAGAGTGGAGATGGTCGAGGAGAGTGACTATGAGTTTATCGTCAAGGCTGCAAAAAAATTTAATTTTGAGTTCTTTGCCGTCGGCGGCGTATTATATTTCATTGAGGCAAAAAAGAATCAGGAGCTTCTGATGGAGCTCAATCCATTGATGGGAATGAACAATATCGATGTGGGTTATGACATTACGGGCCTTGTAAAGTCTGTGGTCGTCAGAAACATAGATATGGAGCAGGGCAAGTACATAGGAAACAAGAAAAAGAGCAAGACCAAGATATCTCTGGGAAACAAGGCAAAGCCGCTGGTGGAAAAGCAGACGATGGTATATCTGGATCCCACCACGGACAGTAAGGAAGCTGCCGGATACCGCGCTTCGTATCTGATGGATAGCGTGGATTACCGTCTCGGAAGCGTCGTGTCCGAGTATGTGGGGATGCCGGAGATCATCCCGGGGAGGTTCATCAAGCTTAAGGGCTTCGGACAGCCTCTGGACAATACGTTTTATCTCACTACGGTCAGGCATATCATGAACAAGGAGGTATTTGTCACCCGTTTCGAAGGGTGCGCGAATACCATCGGGAGTTAAGGGATCATGGCGATATTTGATATAATCGAAGACGTTTCGAAGAAACAGGTTGAAAAGAGCGAGACCGGAGATTCAAGGATCCTCGGGATCATGCTCGGAAAAGTCGTCAAGAATTACGATGAGAACATGCCCGGAAGAGTCTCACTTATCCTGCTCTCCAGAGAAGAGGGTGAGGGTGAGGGCGATGAAGTCGATAACACCAGGAAACTCTGGGCAAGAGTCATAATGCCTTCGAGCGGTGGCTCATGGGGGCATTATTTTATTCCCGAGGTCGGAGATCTGGTGCTCGTGGCCTTCGAACAGGGTAACATCGAGAGAGCCTATGTCATAGGATGCATCCCCAAGACTAACGATAAGATACTGACTTCTTCAAAGAACGAAAAGAATCAGTACAAGAAGATCGTTACCAAGAACGGGAATTCCATAATCTTTGAAGACGTGACCGAAGATCAGGGCGGCGGAGGTCAGGCCGGAGGAGGCCAGGCAGCCGGCGGTCAGGGCGGCGGTGAGCCCGGGATGAAGGATAAGATGCGGTTTCATACCGCAAAGGAGCTTCACCGCATAAATCTCGATAATGAGAAAAAGCTCATAGAGATCTCCGATAAAGCGGGGAAAAACTTCATCAAATTAAATACGGATGAGGAAAAGGGACTCGTAGAGATCACCGCCGCAAAAAAGCTCTCGATCAAGGTAGGTGAGAACATCAGCCTTGAGATGAACGGCGAGACCGGAGCGGTCACGATAAAGTCCAAGAAATTTACGGTCCAGGCAGACGAGGCCATCAGCATCGAGAGCCAGAGCCGCGCAGAGTTCAAGGGAGCCAATGTCAAGGTAAACGCGGGAGGAAGCCTGAAGCTTTCGAGCGGAGGACCCGCAGAGGTTTCGGGGACTCCGGTCAAACTGGGATAAGGGGCAGGAATAAGGTATGGCTAATAACAGTTTTTTGGGAACGGGAATGAAGTTTCCTC
>JAILQK010000044.1 GCA_024699045.1 Lachnospiraceae bacterium
AAGCCTACCGTAATAGCCAACGTGGAAGGCATGAGGACGACTCCGTCAGTCGTGGCATTTACAAACAACGGAGAAAGACTTGTCGGAGAACCTGCCAAGAGACAGGCGGTCACAAATGCCGACAGAACGATATCATCGATAAAGCGTGACATGGGAACCGATCATGGACGCACCATAGATGACAAGAAATATTCACCGCAGCAGATATCGGCCATGATCCTTACAAAGCTTAAGGCCGATGCCGAGAGCTATCTCGGAGAGACCGTAAATGAAGCAGTCATCACCGTCCCGGCATATTTCAACGATGCCCAGAGACAGGCGACAAAGGATGCCGGAAAGATCGCAGGCCTTGACGTTAAGCGTATCATAAACGAGCCTACGGCAGCGGCGCTCGCCTATGGTCTTGATAACGAAAAGGAGCAGAAGATCCTGGTATACGATCTCGGAGGCGGAACATTTGATGTATCCATCATAGAGATCGGAGACGGCGTCATCGAGGTCCTTTCCACAAACGGAGACACACACCTTGGCGGAGACGATATCGACAACGTGATATCAAAGTACATGGTGGATGACTTCAAGAATAAGGAAGGCATCGATCTCTCCGGAGACAAGATGGCGATGCAGCGTATCAAGGAAGCGGCAGAGAAGGCTAAAAAAGAGCTTTCAAGCGCGACCACCACAAACATAAACCTTCCGTTCATCACGGCGACCGCGGACGGCCCCAAGCACTTTGACATGAACCTCACAAGGGCGAAATTCGAAGAGCTGATCCATGATATAGTTGAGAGGACGGCAGTCCCCGTACAGAACGCAATGAAGGATGCAGGACTTAATAACTCTGATCTCGGCAAGGTCCTCCTTGTCGGCGGATCGACCCGTATCCCGTGCGTACAGGATAAGGTAAAGCAGCTTACGGGTCAGGAGCCTTCGAAGAGCCTTAACCCCGATGAGTGCGTGGCTATAGGCGCATCGATCCAGGGTGGTAAGCTCGCCGGTGATGCCGGCGCGGGAGATGTGCTCCTTCTGGATGTAACCCCGCTGTCACTTTCCATCGAGACAATGGGTGGCATCGCAACAAAGCTCATCGAGAGAAACACGACGATACCTACAAAGAAGAGCCAGGTATTCTCTACCGCAGCGGATAATCAGACGGCGGTCGACATCAATGTCCTTCAGGGTGAGAGACAGTTTGCAAAAGACAATAAGAGCCTCGGACAGTTCAGGCTCGACGGCATACCGCCGGCAAGACGCGGAATGCCTCAGATCGAGGTTACCTTCGATATTGATGCCAACGGCATAGTCAACGTATCGGCAAAGGATCTCGGCACGGGCAAAGAGCAGCATATTACGATCACCGGCGGATCGAGCATGTCGGATGATGAGATCGATAAGGCTGTCAAGGATGCCCAGCAGTACGAGGCAGAGGACAAGAAGCGCAAGGAAGCCATCGATACCAAGAATGAAGCCGATTCATTCGCTTTCCAGACGGAGAACGCGATAAATGAGGTCGGTGACAAGCTGGATGCTTCGGCAAAGAGCGAGGTAGAGGCAGATCTTAAGGCACTCAAGGATATCCTTGCAAAGCACAATGATGCATCAGAGCTTTCGGAAAGCGATGTGGATGAGATCAAGTCCGCAAAGAGCAAGCTTGAGGCATCTGCTCAGAAGGTATTCTCCGCAATGTATGAGAATATGCAGCAGGCTCAGGGAGCAGGCCCTCAGCCCGGCCCGGCGCCTGACGGAAATATGGGCGGAGGCTCAACGGGCGACGGATCCGGTTCATCTTCATCGGATGACGGAGGTCCCGATGTAGTGGATGCGGACTATCGTGAGGTTTAATGCCTTGAATAGTATATTTGGAGACGACCGATAATGGCAGAACAAAAAAGAGATTACTACGAGGTGCTCGGGGTAGATAAGGGTGCCGACGAGGATACATTAAAAAAAGCATACAGGAAGCTTGCGAAGAAATACCATCCTGATGCCAACCCCGGAGATAAAGCCGCCGAGGCCAAGTTCAAGGAGGCTTCGGAGGCCTATGCCGTCCTTTCGGATCCCGATAAGCGCCGTCAGTACGATCAGTTCGGCCATGCGGCATTTGACGGTCCGGGCGGCGGAGGCGGAGGCTTCGGCGGTTTCGGAGACTTCAGCTCCATGGACTTCACGGATATGTTCGGAGATATATTCGGAGATCTTTTCGGAGGCAGGAGCCGTGCAAGCCGTAACGGTCCCAGGAAGGGAGCAAACCTCCGGGCGGCGGTGCGCATAAGCTTTGAAGAGGCGGTCTTTGGCTGCGAAAGGGAGATAGAGCTGACCCTTAAGGATGAGTGCCCCAAGTGTAAGGGGACCGGCTGCAAGCCGGGGACAAGCAAGATGACCTGCGGCAAGTGCGGAGGCAAGGGCCAGATCGTATTCACGCAGCAGTCTCTGTTCGGCACGGTTCAAAACGTGCAGACCTGTCCGGAATGCCACGGCACCGGCCAGGTGATAAAGGATAAGTGTCCGGACTGCTATGGCACCGGATATATAGCCTCAAAGAAAAAGATACAGGTCACGATCCCTGCCGGGATAGACAACGGGCAGGCAGTCCGTATCAGAGATAAGGGCGAGCCCGGAAGCAACGGCGGCCCGAGAGGAGATCTGCTCGTGGAAGTGGATGTGTCGAGGCATCCCATATTCCAGAGACGGGATATGGATATCTATTCGACGGCCCCCATATCATACGCGCAGGCGGCTCTTGGCGGTGACGTGATGATAGATACGGTAGACGGAAAAGTGGTCTATAACGTTAAGCCCGGGACACAGACGGATACAAGGGTAAGACTCAAAGGCAAGGGAGTTCCCTCACTCAGGAACTCGAATACCAGAGGAGACCAGTATGTGACGCTCATCGTCCAGGTTCCTACCGGACTGAACAATCAGGCAAAGGATCTTTTAAGGCAGTTTGATTCCGTGACCGGGGATTCACTGAATTATGTTGCAAAGCATGAGGGCGACGCGGCAAAGGAGAACGCAAAAGGAAAAAAGAAAAAAGGAATGTTCAAATAAATGTTCAGGTCGTTCCTAATCAAGTACGGAGAGATTGGCGTTAAGGGCAAAAACAGATATCTTTTTGAAGATGCGCTGATCAGGCAGATAAAATATGCGTTAAAGCGGGCAGACGGGGATTTTCTCGTTACCAAGGATAAGGGCGGACGCATATTTGTAGAGGTGAAAAGCGAGGATTACGATCATGATGCGGTGATATATGCACTGGGTCATGTGTTCGGGATCATCGCTTTTTGTCCTGTGGTGCATGTGGAGGACACTTCCATAGAGAATCTCCGGGCCGAGATCGTAAGATACGTGGGAGAGGTCTTTGAAGACAGGAATTTTTCTTTTAAGATCAACACCAGAAGGGCGCACAAATCATACCCCATGACCTCGATGGAGGTCGATGCGGCGCTTGGAGAAGCAGTGCTTACGGCATATCCGGAAACGCATGTGGATGTCCATAAGCCGGAGGTCGATATCAGGGTCGAGATCCGCGATATAGTGCACATATATTCAAAAGAGATCCCGGGAGCCGGTGGGATGCCTATCGGGACAAACGGCAAGACGATGCTTCTCCTTTCGGGAGGGATCGATTCACCGGTTGCCGGCTATATGACGGCCAAAAGAGGGGTCATAATCGATGCGGTATATTTCCATGCGCCGCCGTACACTTCCGACAGGGCAAAGCAGAAGGTCATAGACCTTGCAAAGCTTATAGCGCAGTATTCCGGACCGGTCTATCTTCATATAGTAAACTTTACCGATATACAGCTTGCGATCTACGAAAAATGTCCCCATGATGAGCTTACCATCATAATGAGACGTTATATGATGAGGATAGCAGAGCATCTTGCGGAAAAGAATGACTGTCTGGGACTTGTGACCGGAGAATCCATAGGGCAGGTAGCCTCGCAGACGCTGCAGTCACTATTCGTAACCGATGCCGCGGTGAGATCGATGCCGGTATACCGCCCTCTTATCGGGATGGATAAGCAGGAGATCGTGGATCTTTCGGAAAAGATCGGAACATACGAAACCTCGATCCTTCCGTATGAGGATTGCTGCACGATATTTGTGGCAAAGCATCCCGTGACAAAACCAAAGCTTAAGATCATAGAAAAATCCGAGAGAAATCTCGACGGAGTGATAGACGGTCTTTTGGAGGAAGCCTATGCTGCCGAAGAGCTGGTTATCGTCGGAAGAGAATAGACGCAAAACGGTATTCGGTCTTTCAATGCTCCTTGGAGCATTGCTCTTTGTACTGGTGTACGGCCCCTACGTGCTGAATCCCTTTTATGATGACTGGATCTTTCTGGCGGAGGAACAGGATCCGGTCCAGCATTATCTGGGCTTTTGTCTCTATCGTTCAAGTCCCTGGAAGTTTCCCGTGGGCCTGGTCACAACCGCCTCGTTCCCACACGACATGTCGGTCATTTATACGGACGCGATCCCGCTGTTTGCCTTTTTGGGCAAGCTGCTGTCTCCGATACTGCCCCGGGTGTTCCAGTATCTGGGGATCTACGGGCTGTTATCCATGGCGCTTACCGGTGGAATGGGAGCGCTGTTAATATATGAGCTTACAAAAAAGACGGAGCTTTCGATCATTGCCTCTGTTTTTTATTCGATGAGCTGGATCCTGCTCTACCGGATGTTTTATCATACGTCGCTTACATCACACTGGCTGATCCTTACGGCATTTTACCTTTGGATAAGATCCGATCTGAAAGAGGATATCCGCAAAAGCTGTCTGATATATGCGCTGCTTTCCGCGATCGCAATACTCATCCATCCCTATATATGGACGATGTGCTTAGGGATCACGATAGTAAGCTTTATCGAATATCTCATGCAAAAAGGCGATCTTAGAAGGCTCCTGCTTTACGGCGCAGTCTTCTGTGGCGTGGGAGCGTTTTGTCTTTTTGCTTTCGGAGCGTTCACGGGAGGAACCAAGGCGGACCTCGGGGCCGGCTCATATGAAGCCAACCTGAACACGCTTTTTAATTCCATGGGGTATGCAAGGA
>JAILQK010000066.1 GCA_024699045.1 Lachnospiraceae bacterium
GTCACGATCCCGCTGAAGATAAGGATGGAAGCATACCCGGCAAACGGCAGGGCCGGAAGGACGATCCTTGCCACCATAAGCTGACCAAGTCCGTGCATCGCCCCTCCCGATGCACTGATCCCGATGATGCCGGATCTGCCGGTCTTTATCAAAAGGGTCATGATAAGGATGCTGCAGGCGGTTCCCGCAAGACTGTAGGAGATGCTGAAGAGATTCCCGAACATAAAACCGGTCACGAGTATCCTTACGACCGAGATCAGAAGCGCTTCCTTCCATGAAAAAACGAGCAGAGCCAGTAATATGACGATATTGCATAGACCGGCCTTGACTCCGGGGATCCCGAAGTTTATGGGAATAAGAGATTCTACATATCCCAGGATGATCGCCGATGCCGCCAGCATTGTAAGCATTGCGATCCTTCCCGGCCCTTTGAGGGCCTTCCCGCTGTCCCTGTCATTCAGTGATCGCATCTATCCCCCCTCCTTCGCCACCGGTTATCTTAAGGACAACATGGTTCGGAAGACAGACTATGCTCTCGCCGTCGGAAGAGATCTCTCTGCTGTGCACGCATACACGGTCAGGACAGTCCGCCGAGACCATCCTGACCCTGCCGTCCTTAATCTCAAAAGTATTGGAGCCGTCGATCTCAACGATCCTGTCTTCATCAAGACTGTATACCCCCACTGTCTCCCGGTCCTTTGTCACTTCAAGGCGAAGTGCCGGCGAGGCCGCTCTTGCATCGGATCCGGCCCGGAACATCAAAAAAAAGCCGGCAGATATCCACAGTAATATTACTATGATATCTGCAGGCTTCCACAACTTTATTTTCCTGACCGTCTTCCGGGGGGTTACATCCGCACTCCCGGAGTCTGTTCCGCTCATCGATCGCTCTCCGCTTTCTCCCAATACCCGTTATGTCCGGTATCGATAAACAGGACATCGACATCTATCCCCTGTTCTTTGATCATTTCCCCGGCCTTCTCTTTTCCCAGCAGAACACATATGGTGGAAAGCGCATCACAGAGTACATCGTCTTCCCCGACTACTGTCGCCTGCTCGAGAGAAGTATCTGCGGGATACCCTGTTGAAGGATCCAGTATGTGATGATACTCCTTACCGTCCACGGCAAAATGCCTTTCATAGGTTCCCGATGAGACCACGCAACGATCCTTTACTTCAACAGTCTCATATACCGTTCCGCGCTCCTTAAAAGGCTCCTGTATGCCGACGACCCAGGCACTGCCGTCAGGCCTGCTTCCTACGGTGCTCACGTTTCCGCCCAGATTTATCATTGCCGAGGTGCATCCCTCGCTCTTAAGATATTCCTTAAGCTTCGAAGATATATAGCCCTTGGCTATCCCGCCCAGATCTATCTGTGTTTCGGGATCATCAAAGGTCACGATGTTCCCTTCACAATGCACCCTCCCGTATCCGACTTTCTTAAGCGCCTCTTTGATCTCGTCGTCTCCCGGGACCCTGTGGGTCTCGCTCCCAAAATCCCATAGTCCGGAGACCGGCAATATGGTGATGTCAAAAGCCCCGTCTGAGATCTCTCCGCAATAAAGACCCGCCTTTATACAGGAAGCCAGATCCCCGGAAACCTCGACGCTTTGGCCTTTTCTGTGATTAAGCCGATACAGCTCACTGTTTTCGTCATGCGCGGAAAGGATACGCTCCATATCCCCGCAGAGCTTAAAGCAATCGGAAAGAAGCTCCTCCGCCCGTTCATCATAGATCTTTATATCGATAACGGTATCAAAATAAACCCCGGTCCCGGAGGCTTCATTTTCTTTGCCGGTACTGCAGGAGCACAGAAGCAGGACTGAAATAAGGCCTGCCAGAACGGCTGAACGTAAAAAAAGAGATCTCATGGCAGGAGGATCCGGTCATTCGATGTAAGCCGGCAGGAAGCTCACACTATGCATTTTCTCGGGCATTCTCTTACGCATTTGCCGCAGTTTTTGCATTTTTCATAATCGATCACCGGATAGCCCTTCTCTATGGTTATCGCTTCAAAAGGACATCCCCGGACACACTTCTGACAGCTGATGCAGCCTATGGTACAGCCATCCATGACAGGCTTCCCCCTCTCAGGATTTGAGCAGCCGATATGCGCTTTAGCAGAATACGGCACTTCCGATATAAGTCCTTTCGGGCAGGTCTTCATGCACATCTGACAATCTACGCATTTTTCGGGATCTACCACAGCGATCCCGTTCACGATATGTATCGCATCATATTCACAGACCGCAACACAGTCTCCCAGGCCCATACAACCGTATCTGCAGGATTTAGGCCCTGTTCCGGGCGCGAACTTCGCCATCAGACAGCCTTTTGTCCCCGTGTAATCATATTTTTCCTTTGTCCTCTCACAATCACCAAGACAGTGAACAAAGGCCACCTTCTTAACGGAAGCATCCGCGGATGTTCCCATGATCTCTGCGATCTTATCAGCCACGGGCTGCTGTCCCACGACACAGGCTCCTACCGGGGCCTCGCCTTTTGCTATCGCCGCCGCAAGCGCCGCACAGCCCGAGTATCCGCAGGCTCCGCAGTTGGCTCCCGGGAGCGCTTCCTTGATCTCCGCTTCTTTTTTATCTACGGGGACAAAGAATACCTTGCTGGCTATCCCCAGAAACACTCCGACAAATAAGCCTATGCCTCCTATCATCAGAGTCGCGGAAATGATATCGATGTTCATAGTATCCCGTCCCCCCTTACTTCAGCGCCGCAAAGCCGAAAAATGCAATGGACATGAGCGCCGATGTGATCATTACGATCGGAAATCCCTTAAACGGTCCCGGTACGTCATTATAGACCATCTTCTCCCTGATGAAAGAAAGGATAACGATTGCAAGCCAGAAGCCTATCGCCGTGGCAAAACCGTGGACGGTGCCGGTCAGGATATCATACTCATTCTGTACGTTTAAGAGCGCAACCCCGAGCACCGCGCAGTTTGTCGTGATGAGCGGAAGATAGATGCCAAGCGCTTCATATAGAGAAGGCATAAACTTCTTGGTAAACATCTCCACGAACTGTACAAGAGCAGCCACTATAAGGATAAAGGCTATGGTCTTAAGGTACTCGACATGAAACGGGACAAGCAGGAATCTGTAGATGACCCCGCACACAAGGCTTGCAAGTGTCAATACAAAAGTAACCGCCATCCCCATTCCCGATGCGGACTCGGATTTCTGCGATACGCCGAGAAACGCGCAGATCCCGAGAAACTGACTCAAAACCACATTGTTTATAAGACAAGCCGCTATGGCTATCATTATTATCTCCATGCTTTACACCTCCTCTTTACCGGTTGCTTCGGCTGCGATGCATTCGGTCTTTCCCCCGCACATACCGAGCTTCATGCAATTTGCGCAGTCCCCGCACATATTTCCCTGTGTCGGATCGACTCCGGGTCTCCTGCCCGCTCCGATCTTGAGCTTATTCATTACCGCAACAAGAAATCCCAGCACAAGGAATGCTCCCGGAGCAAGCACGAATATATTGACCGGTACATAAGATGCCGGTGTCACCTTGATGCCAAACCAGGTTCCCGCGCCTATGATCTCTCTCACCGAGCCTAACAGGAAAAGCGCGATCGTGAATCCGAGCCCCATTCCGAGTCCGTCAAAAAGGGCGGAAACCGGTTTCATCTTGCCCGCATATGCTTCGGCCCTGCCCATGATGATACAGTTAACGACAATGAGCGGGATATAGATCCCGAGAGAATCATAAAGGGCCGGTGTGAATCCTTCCATCAGAAAATCGACTATCGTGACGAAAGAAGCTATGACAACGATATAAGCAGGCATCCGCATGCGGTCGGGTATTATCCCCCGGATGAGCGATATTATGAACTCCGCGAGCATAAGGATGATCATTGTCGAGACTCCCATTCCGACCCCGTTCAATGCCGATGTTGTAGTCGCAAGAGTGGGACACATGCCCAGGATCAGACAGAAGACCGGATTCTCGATGTATATGCCGTTCCATATTCTTTCAACCGGAGTATCTTTTTTAAGCCTCATGACGCACCCCCTTCCAGATATCTGACTGCGGAAAGCGCGGCATTTACCGCCTTGGTGACAGCATTGGTCGTGATCGTGCTTCCGCTTATGGCATCGATCTCATTCGGCGCTTTCTTTCCGTTCTTAACATAAGCCACGAGGTCATTTCCGGGTTTTAGCGCACTGAACTGGTCCTTAAATTCCGGAAGATTCGCCTTCATTCCCATACCGGCGGTTTCCTGAAGCGTCAGAAAAGCGATATTCTTTATGACCGGTTCACCGTCCTCAACCGCTACCCCCGTCATTATGATCAGCTCCCCACCGTATCCTTCTTTATTCATTGAAGTTATTACATAACCCAGCTTATTACCCGATCCGTCTTTTGCGATATCGACACGCTCCACCTCGGTCTTGGTAAGTCCCGCATCGCTTATCGCCTTGATCAGAGCTTCGTCCTTTTCCGCGCCTTCCATGGTCTCGAACGAATCCGCATCGGGAAAGACCTTTTTCTGTGTCTCTACCCGGGTCTTCTCTTCCTGCGCCGCTATCGGACCCGCCGTGACCGTATGAACCACGCCCAAAAGGAGTCCCGCCACGAGAGTGATCAAAGTGATGATCAGGATATCATGTCCCAGAGTCGTCTCTTTTTTCATGACTTCTCCTCCTTCCCGGCAGACTTCTTTTCAGGGCTTATGCCAAAAGCCGGAGGCTTCGTATAGTTTTCGATCAGGGGTACCAGACAGTTCATGAAGATGATCGCGTACGAAACACCCTCTGACGATATCCCTATCAGTCTGAACACCCATGTAAGTATCCCCAGGAGCAATGCATATATATACTGCGCTTTTTCGGTGACCGGACTTGTAACATAGTCGGTCGCCATAAACCAGGCACCGAGCATAAGTCCGCCTGCACAAAGCTCTTCCAGAGTGAAGATAAGCGGATCGTTATATCCTCTTACTACCGAGGTCACGAGCGTGAGCACCGCGAAGGATCCCAGATATACCGCGGGGATCCTTATCTCTATGATCTTTTTACAGACGAGAAAGAGTCCTCCGGCCAGAAGAAGGAGCGCCGAAGTCTCACCTATGACACCTCCCACATTTCCAAGGAATAAGGCCTTCAGATCAAAGTGCTGTCCGAGCTTCAGATAGGCAAGCGGTGTTGCCCCAGACAGCGCATCCGTGGTGCCTTCCACATTCCACAGGGTATTTATGAATCCGTTTGTCGGATAATAAGTGGTCATACGGTCCGAGAAGGCAATGAGCAGGAAACATCTGGCTCCGAGAGCAGGGTTCATAAAATTCTGACCGAGGCCGCCGTAAAGCTGCTTTACAACAATGATCGCAAATATCGCTCCGAGGACCGGGATCCACCATGATATCTCCGGAGGCATGTTCATTGCGAGCAAAAGTCCCGTAAGGCATGCACTCAGATCCCCTACAGTGTTCTTTTTATGCATGAGCTTCTCATAGATATATTCCGAAGCAACCGCTGCCGCCGGAGTTATTATCAGTATGAGAAGTGCATGAAGACCAAAATTAACGACCCCGAAGATACAGGCAGGCATGAGCGCCCCTATCACCATGAGCATTATCTTCTGTGTCGTGATGCTGTCTCTTACATGAGGCGAGACAGAAACCTGATATTTATTATCCATGTTTTATCTCCCTCACTTTCTCTTGCTTGCCATTATCGTACGACGCATCGCTTTTATATTCGCGGCGAGAGGTCTCTTTGCGGGACACGAGTAACTGCAGGAGCCGCACTCCACGCATTCCATTCCGTAAGCTTCCTCAAATCCCTCCGCATTCTTATGCTCCGCCAGATCGCAGAGCTTATACGGCAAAAGCCTGGCAGGACATCCTCTGACGCATCTCCCGCATTTGATACACGCAGTCTCTTCCGCTTTGGACACCTCGTCTTTCAGAAAACAGGTGATCGCTCCCGAAGTCTTTGTGACAGGAACATCCAGATCAAAAAGCGCAAATCCCATCATGGGTCCTCCGGATATGATCTTCTCGGGATCACCCTTAAAGCCTCCCGCATCTTCCACGATCTCCTTATATGACATCCCGACGGGAACTTCATAGTTTCTGGGATTGACGACGGCATCTCCGGATATCGTAAAGATCCTCCGGATCAAAGGCTTGCCGCATATGACAGCATCATATACCGCTATGACCGTATCAATATTATCGACGACACAGCCTGCATCTGCGGGGAGCATCCTGGAATTCACCTTTCTGCCGGTCACCGCATCGATCAGGCAACGCTCGGCGCCTTCCGGATACTTGGTCTTCATCGTGACGACCTTCATCCTCTGTTTACCTTCCACGGCCTTCTGCATCACCTTTATCGCTTCGGGCTTATTGTCCTCTATGCAGATGACACCCTCGGCATTGTCAAAAAGCTTCAGGATACATTCAAGACCTCCGACTATCTCATCCGGATATTCAAGCATGCACCTGTAATCCGAGGTCAGATAAGGTTCACACTCCGCTCCGTTCACAAGCACATATTCTATCTTTTCGGGCTCCTTCGGAGCCAGCTTTACGTGAGTGGGGAAACCGGCACCGCCCATTCCCACAACGCCGCCTTCCTTTATCCGCGCTATGATATCTTCCTTTGACAGATCGGCAAGCTCGGCCTTCTCCTTTTGGGGAACCGCCTCATACAGCTCATCGTTTTCCACTATAATGGCATCAACAGGATCCCCGACCGCATTCTTTCTCTTTTCGATATTTTTTACTGTTCCGGAAACGGAAGAATAAACAGGCGCCGATACGAACCCTCCTGCTTCGGCAAGCATTTCTCCGACAAGCACGCGGTCACCCTTTTTAACACACGCTTTTGCGGGTGCCCCGATATGCTGTGACAGAAGAAACGCAAGCTCCTTGCCGGGCTTGAGCTGAACTATCGGCATATCCTTCGAATACTCTTTTCCGTCAAAAGGATGAACTCCCCCCTTGAAGGTATAAAGCCCCATCATAACCTCCTGCATACATTCATATTTTCTCTCCCGGGCACCGTCCTTTCAGGACGGCACACAAGCCTCGGAGCATGACTCCGCGACCCGAATAATTATATCAGATTTTCACTTATCGGCAATAGCTCTCTATCCTGATCTCAAGGCTCCTCATCTGCCTGTATTCATTGATATCGGGATAATAAAGGATCTTTAGCGGTCCATTGTCCGAAGCATATTCCGCCAGAGCATCGGCATCCCCGAAATACACTGCCTCAACTGCGGTCCCGTATGCGTCACTGGCCCTGCATTTCAGCGTGTTCCTGTTTCTGCCGCAGACCTTCATATTCTCAAGCCTCACCCCGGAAGCCGCAAACCGCGGACGGGGATTACCCGTACCGAAAGGCTCGAGCTTTCTGATATCTTCCACGAGGCTCATATCTGCCCGGGCGAACGGAAGCTGCATGTCAAAACGGATCTTTTTTTCAAGATCCTTATCGGTAAGGCTGCAGAGGCTGTTCATCTTTTCCCTCATCATCTCCGGAGTAACCCCCGCCTTGAGGGTAAGTCCCCCTGCCAGCTTATGTCCGCCGAACTTTTCAAAAAGGCCGGAGACTTCAGTCATCGCCTTATGCATATCATATTCATCGATGGAACGGCCCGAGCCCTTGATGCATCTGTCGCCGTCCGTCAGGACGAAGGCCGGTTTGCCCGTAAGCTCCCTGATCTTTCCTGCGATTATCCCGGCAACGGACTCATGGGTATCCGCCAGATAGATCACGAGCACTCTGTCATCGCTCATCTCACTGCCAAGAGCGATCCTTTTGGCCTCTTCCGTGCCCCTGAGCGTCATTTCCTTTCGTTCATTGTTCATAGCGACAAGGACCGATGCCGTTCTCTCAGCCTCCTCATCACTTTCGGCCGCGAGCAGATCATATGCATTATCCGCCGTTGCAAGCCGCCCCGTGGCATTTATACAGGGACCGAGCACAAAACCTGCATGATAAGTGGTGAGCTCGATCCCTTCCACTCCCTGAGCCCTGATCAGAGCCCGCAGCCCTTTGTTCCGTGTATCCTTAAGACGGTCAAGCCCTGTTTTAACGAGCGTACGGTTTTCACCTGTCAGAGGCATGACATCCTCTATCGTGGCAAACGCCGCCAATTCTATAAACTCTTTGGCCTCCTCCCCTGATATCCCCAGTCTGTCAAAAAGGGCCAGTATCACCTTGAAGGCAATGACCGCGCCGCATATATCGGTAAACCCGTATAACGAATCTGATCGTTTTATGTCAACCACAGCATCGGCGTGGGGAATATCCTCGATACGCTTTTCGCCCTCCATATGATAGGGTATCTCATGATGATCGGTAACGATGACGGTCATCCCGAGCTCGTGTGCCAGATCGATCCTGTCGGCCGCCGCTATCCCGTTGTCACAGGTGATGATACAGTCGATCCCGTCGTCTGCCGCCTCCCTTATCAGCCTTTCGTTGAGCCCGTATCCGTCAACTATACGATGCGGGATGGCATGACTGACGATCGCGCCCGCTTTATGTAAACCCGAGGAAAGGATGAAAGTGGCGCAGACCCCGTCGACATCATAGTCTCCTATGACCCTTATCTTTTTATTCTCCGATATCACTGAAACAAGTATGTCGATGCATTTGTCTATATCCGGAAGAAGACGGTATTCAAATATCCGGGAGATATCCGGATCCAGATATTCACTGACACTTTGCGCATCGGGAAGCTGCCTTTCACCTTTAGGAGTAAGGCGATTAACGACAAGTCTCGCCATTACAGGCGAGACTCCGTATGATTCAGATAGTTTTCTGTAGTCCCCCGGGACTTTTCTTTCAAGCCAGCATTCTTTAGACAATTCCTGCCCCTCTTCGGCTCAGGCTCTCAGATCAGGATCTGCGATCATGATCCCGGATCGAGCTCACATATCATGATCTGTGATCAGGCTTTCAGATCAAGCTCTCTGATCCTCTGTCTCAGAGGAAGCACGAACTGCGGATTAACGGAAAGGCCGTCGACCCCCATTCTCATGAAGCTCTCGGTCATTGAGATATCTCCTGCGAGCTCACCGCATATAAATACCAGACAGCCATGTCTGTGCCCGGCCTCTATTGTCATCCTTATCTGCTCTATCACCGCGGGATGATGCGGATCGTAAAACCTGTCGAGGTTCGGATTCTGTCTGTCGATCGCAAGTGTGAACTGCGTCAGATCGTTTGTCCCTATCGAAAGGAAATCCGTCTCCGCCGCAAGCTGGTCCGAAATAAGCGCGGCTGCAGGCGTCTCTACCATCACTCCGACCTTATAGCTTCCGACCGCGACATGTTCTCTGTGCAGCTCTTCCTCACATTCCAGAAGCAGCTTTTTGCATTCCATGAGCTCAGCAAGCGAGGTTATCATCGGGAAGAGGATCCTCATGTTGCCATAGGCGGATGCTCTAAGCAATGCCCTCAGCTGACACTTGAAGAAATCAAGCCTTGTCAGGCTTATCCTTATCGCTCTCATTCCCAGAGCGGGATTCTCCTCTTCGGAAAGATGAAGGTAGGGCACGTTCTTATCGGATCCGATATCCACAGTCCTTATGACCACGGATCTGGGACTCATCTCCTCCACGACCTTCCTGTATGAAAGGTACTGCTCCTCCTCTGACGGATAGTCACGGTCTTTGAGGAAGAGGAAATCCGACCTGTACAAACCTATGCCCGAAGCATCGTTTTCAAGGACCGTTTCCACATCGTAGGGATTTGAGATGTTGGCATAAAGTCTGACTTCCCGCCCGTCTTTGGTCACGGTCATCTTACCCTTCAGCCGCATCAGCGAATCGGCAAAGTCCCTGTTCTCCTTCATTATGTCGTCATACTTTCCTACAGTATCTTCGTCAGGCTGAAGGATTATGACTCCGTTAGTCCCGTCAACTATTGCTTCCTTGCCGTCACAGGCATAAGAAAGACTCTCCGCCCTTATCACGCAGGGTATTCCGAGACCCTTTGCCAGAATGGACGCATGGGTGTTCAGATTTCCCTCCTTGAGAATGATGGCGAGCACATGCTTGCGGTCGATACGCGCGACCTCGGATGCCGTAAGATCGTTTGCCGCAAGGATATAAGGATCCCGGCCGAATGAGATGCCCCCCGAATGTCCCATCAGCTCCTCGAGGACCTCCCTCTCAAGCTCCAGGATGTCATCGCTTCTTCTCATGATATAAGGATCGGGAAGACTTCTGATATCATCGGCCACATCATTGAATCCGATCTTGACACCGAACTCGGCGCTCTTTCTCATCTCACGGATATAATCTTCGACTCTTCTTATCAGTCCGCGATCCTCAAGCAGCGCCACATGAGAAACAAAGACCAGAGCGCCTTCGTTATCCGAATTGGCCTCCGCCGCCTCAGCAAGAGCGAACTTATGCTCCTTAACGACCTCCAAAGCCTTTTCAAATCTCTCTATTTCGGCTTCGGAATCATCATAATCGCCTTCATCGATCTCATATTCAGCCTCTCTGTAGAAATGGATCTTTCCGATCACCGCCCCCTGCGAAAGACTTATACCCTCTAATTTCTGCACTGAAATACTCCTCCACGCCAAAATGAAAACCGATGATTTATTATAACATAACTGACCTCATAAACACCACTTCGCATTTTATCCGCAGGCCCCCCGGACACCCATCCTTTCCCGGCCGCTGCTTCACTGCAGGCAGATGATCCTTTCAGGCGTCGGTCACTATGTTACAGTCGGCGAATGAGCCGGAGGCCTGAATATCTTGCCTGAGACGAATATCTTGCCTGAGACGAATACCTTGCCTGAGGCGAAAAAAGGGGCTGCCGCTGATGCATGCGGCAACCCCTTCGCAGATCTTTTTATGCTTTTTTCTTTCCTTTGACCTTACGCAGCAGGTACCATATGTTTCCTGCGAGGAAGATCGAAGAATAAGTTCCGCAGATAACACCCACCATCAGAGGCAGTGCAAAATCACGTATGTTCGCGACACCGAGTATGTAAAGCATCAGCACGGTGACAAAAGTTGTCAGCGAAGTGAATACCGACCTTGACAGTGTCTGGGTGACGGAAGTATTGACTACATCCTCGATCGAAGCCTTGCCCATCACATTCAGGTTCTCCCTGATACGGTCAAATATGACAATGGTCGCGTTGATGGAATAACCTATTATCGTAAGGATCGCCGCGATGAAAGTACCGCCTACGGAAATCTTTGTCAATGCATAGCAGGCAACTATGACACATGCATCATGCAGCAGCGCTATAACGGAAGCCGCACCGAATCTTACATCCCTGAATCTTACCCAGATATACAGGAGCATGCAGATCAGGGCTATGACCGAAGCCCATATCGCATCAGCCTGCATCTCATTGGATATGGTCGCGGAAATGTTCTCCATCTCGATATCTTCCGTCTCAACCCCGTATTTGCTCTGGATCGCCGCGGTGAGCGCCTCTCTCTCATCAAGAGTAAGTTCTCTGGTCCTTATATTGACCTTGCTTCCCTCAACGTTCGATATGTTTATGGCATTATCCTTTGTGATCTCGGCAACCAGTGGCTTGACCTCACTTTCAAGCCTGTCGAGAGTCATATCCTCTCCTATGTCAACGGTAGTGGATGTTCCACCCAAAAATTCAAGAGAAAAGTTCAGCGGGTGTCCTATGGTGCTGTTGTTCACAAGCATAAGCACCGGAGCCGAAAGCACAAGAACGGCGGATATCCCGACAAAAAGCCATTTGCGCTTTACGATATCGATGACTTTCCTTTCCTTTGCGCGTCCGTAATACTTCTCCGCCTTCAGGCCGACACCGTAAAAACCGTTCATTATGAGTCGGGTTATGACCAGCGCGGTAAACATCGAAACCACGATACCAAGCGCAAGGGTCACCGCAAAGCCCTGCACTGTACCGGTCCCTCTTATCCCCAGGATGGCTGCGGCTATAAGGGTAGTCACGTTTCCGTCGATGATCGCGGAGAGCGCCTTGCTGTAACCGGTCTTCATAGCGGTCGAAACCGACACTGACTTTGCTATCTCCTCCCTTATACGCGCAAATATGATAACGTTCGCATCGACCGCCATACCGATCGACAGGATGATACCCGCTATACCCGGGAGGGTGAGCGTAACATCAAATGCTTTTATCAGACCTATCACGATCTCAGTGTAGATGATAAGACCAAATGCGGAAGCAAGTCCCGGCACCCAGTATATCGATATCATAAAGATGATTATGAGTATGATGCCTATCCCTGCCGCAAGGAACGAAGTCTTTATCGCCTGTGATCCGAGCTGGGCTCCCACCACCGATGAAGACAGCTCCTCGAGCTCGACATTAAGTCCGCCTATCCTGATCGTAGAGGCAAGTCTCTCCGCTTCCTCATACGATTCCTGTCCGGAGATCTCGCATTGTCCGCCTGTGATGGGCTCATTGACCCTCGGAACGGAAACAAAATAATCGTCGTAGTATATACCTATCGTCTCACCGTTCGTATATGCTTCGGTCGTCGCATTTCCGAAAGCCGCCGTACCGGTATCGTCGAAGGTCAGATTCACGACATACTGTCTGGTCGTAGTATCCGTACGTGTCGCGGGCTCCGCCGAGATCACGTTTGTACCGTCACAGACTATGGAGCCGTCAGCCTTAAGCTGATCGAGATCCTTTGTAAGAGCATAAGTGATCCCGTTATACTCATAGTTGGGGGTTCCGTCGGATCCTGTCTGCTTTATGAAATAAAGGGATCCCGGTTTACCGAGTTCTTCAAGTATCTTATTTGCATCTGATACTCCGGGGATCTCTATATTGATACGCTTTGAGCCCTCCTGATATACCTGGGCTTCCGTAGAATAACCTGTGACTCTCTGCTGTAGCTTATATATCGTATCCGCCATATCCTGAGCGGACGGATCCGTATCTCCCACCGCCTGATAAGTGATGGATACGCCTCCCGCAAGATCAAGTCCGAGCTTTATCGACTCTCCCTGTCCCGGAGTGTTTACCGTGTCTCTGATGATGCCATAGTCTACATATCCCAGACCGGCTATGATCGCCAACATGAGCACCAGGACTATGATCGCAGTTCTCTTTTTCATTTTATCGATACTCCTCTTGTATTATGAATAAAACCAAAAGTATATTCTAATATTTCCTGACGTCGACCGCAAGTCCCACATTTTTTTAAGACCCGGTGTCGCCCTCCTCCTCCGACAATGCCGCTTTTATCATGATCGCGCACTCGATCCGCTTTCTCTGCAGTCTGCAGCCTGTCTCATAATTCCCGTTTATGCTCCCCGTCGCATGATAGGAATTTGCCATGCAGCCGCCCGAACAATAAAATTTAGCAAAGCAGTCCCGGCATTCCGGCTTCGTATAAACATTTGCCGATCCGAATTCTTCCGTGATCTTCTTATTTACGATCCCGTCATATACATTACCGAGAAGAAACTTTTCTTCGCCCACAAACTGATGACAGGGATAAAGGTCTCCCCACGGGGTCACCGCAAGATATTCACCGCCCGCGCCGCAACCGGAGAGTCTTTTTGCAACACAGGGACCTCCTTCCAGATCTATCATGAAATGAAAGAAATTTATGAACCTTCCTTCCTTTCTGCGCTTTATTATCTCACCGGCCAGTATGTCATACTGCTCCAAAAGCTCAGGGACATCCTCATCCTTTAATGCATAGGGCTCGGAAGGATCCGCTACCACAGGCTCCACCGAGATCTGCTCAAAGCCCAGGTCGTGAAGATGAAGCACATCCTTTGCAAAATCAGTATTGTAATGGGTATAGGTTCCTCTGACATAATAATTCGATTGTCCGCGCGATTCAGCCGCTTTCCTGAATCTGGGGAGGATCACGTCATAAGAACCCCTGCCTCCCGCAGTGGGACGCATCCTGTCATTTACCTCCCTGCGTCCGTCTATTGAGAGGACGAGATTATGCATTTCCTTATTGGCAAAGTCGAGCACTTCATCGGTAAGCAGCATGCCGTTCGTGGTCAGGGTGAACCGGAACTTTTTCCCGGTCTCCGCCTCTTTGGACCTGCCGTAGGCTACCAGCTTCTTTACGACCTCGAAATTCATGGTCGGCTCGCCTCCGAAGAAATCGACCTCCAGATTCTTCCTCCCCCCTGACTTATCTATAAGAAGATCCAGCGCCCTGCATCCGACTTCATAGGACATGAGCGCGCGCCTGCCGTGATACTCCCCTTCTCCCGCAAAGCAGTACCTGCAGCGCAGGTTACAGTCATGCGCTATATGAAGGCACAGCGCTTTGACCACGGGATGATCGAGCTTTCCCCTGGTAAAGCTTTCCACGTAGGTTTCAAAATCATCCGGAGTATAAAGCGCGCCGGAATCGGCAAGCTCTCTTATCTCCGAAGCCGCCTCCGAGATATCACCGATGGGATATCTTCCTCCAAGACGCGATGAAAGATCTTCATCGGACATCATCCGGTCATTCTCCATTATCGGGATGAGTTCAAAAACGAGATCGTCGACGATGTGCACGGCCCCCGAATTAACATCGAGAACTATATTGTATCCGTTATTTTTATATGTATGGATCATAATGTGAAAAACCGCTCTCCGGAAACAGAACGTATGAACCCGATGTTTATCATGCCGCCACGGCATTCTTCCGTTTCGGCTTCCGTTTCATACAAGCGAGCGGCAACAGAATAACTGCTGCCGCCCGGTCTCCGTCATTTCCTTTGATCTTATCTGTTCTTATTCTCGCAGGACTGATTTCCGACAGTACAGCTTGTCTTGCATGCCGACTGGCAGGATGTCTGACATTCTCCGCATCCGCCCTTTACGGTAGATCTTTTATAGTCCCTTGTGTTTAATGTCCTGATGTGTTTCATAATGTCTCCTCCGTTATCATAACGCCCTGCGGCGTCCTTGTCTTTGTCTGATGTATCGAAAAAACGGCATCTTTCGCTGATTCCTTCATATACACATAAAAGTCACACAGATTATAGCACAGAGAATGCTTGTATGCAAAGGGGGTTTAGCCTTATAATGGAATTGTCCTGGGAAGTGCGAGAGCCCTTGTTTATTTGAACCTACAGATACTTTAAACGGGACTAGAGCATCGGATTCGACAAATGTCAGGCCGCCATGCGGGCTTGCCCGCAGTGGGACTCCACAGAGCGGAAGACAGGAAAGAACACGGCCATGACCCACCTAGATTTTTCTAGGAGTCAACTTGGCAGGGGTGCGGCTTCCCGGGCTGATGGTCGCCGTTACATGTATTCATATCGCCCGGCATCACAGTGTCTGATCCCGGGAACGATAAACAGAAAGAGATCATGATCAATGTCAAAAAATAAAATACTGATAGTTGAAGACGAGCACATATCCCTTGCCATGGCGGAGCATATATTATCCGGACGCTATGAGATCTTCTGTGCCTCATCCTCCAAAGATGCCACCCGCATCTATCTCAGGGAAAAGCCTGATCTGGTGCTGGCAAACCTCAGGATGCCGGAGACCAACGGGTTTGAACTTCAGCAAAACCTTCAGCGAAAGACAGGTCATCCGATCCCTTTTATATTTCTGTCCCCTGATCCCGGATCAGACTTTGAAAGTCTCGGACTTGAAGCCGACGGGCTGAATATCATCGTTAAACCCTACAGGGCCGATGTCATGCTTCACAGGATCGGGGATATCCTGCATCCCGAGGAACCGGTCGGAGGAAGGGCGGTTATCTCGGATATAGATCCGATGACCGGTCTTCTCAATAAAGCTTCGGTAAAAAACGAGATCGATTCCATGTGCAGCCAGTCAAAAGGCGCCCTTATGCTCATAGATCTTGATAACTTCAAACCCGTCAACGATACCTACGGACACGATACCGGGGACAAGGTCCTCATCCGTCTTGCCGAGATCATCCGTTCCGCGGTAAGAAGCACAGACATCGCAGGCCGCATGGGCGGAGACCAGTTCATAGTTTTTTGTCAGAATGTTACCGATGAGGACGTTATTTCCGGAAAAGCCCGTTATATAAACGACCATCTCGTGCATTCCATTCTCCCGTATATAGGCGAGGACATCGCTTCATCCATAGGGATCTCAGTCGGATGCTCGCTTGCGCCTCTTGACGGCAAGGATTTTATCACCCTGTTCAAAAAAGCGGATAAAGCGCTTTATTCGGTAAAAGATCTCGGACGGCACGGCTGCGCCGTATATCATGAAAAAAGCGCATCGGAAGCAAAAGAAACCGGATATAATACAAACCTCGGGAACACAATGGCTCTCCTTGGCGAAAGAGCCCCCGAAAAGGGCGCCCTTGTGCTCTCACTCGACCAGTTCCGGCTCATATATCAGTTCCTCTGCCGGGTTAATGTCAACTATCAAAAGAAGATCCATTTCGTACTGTTTTCATTGAAAAACAGGAGTAATACAAATGCGATTTCTTCGGATACCGTCTATGCTTTTATGAAATGTATGCGCTCTTCGCTGAGACAGAGTGACGTGATCACACAGGAAAGCGACGATCAGTTTCTCCTGTTGCTGTTAAAGACCACTCCGCCCAATGCGTTGCTTGTGATAAAGCGGATCCTTGACAAATGGGATTCTCTTCCGGAAAGCAGATACGCGGATGTAACTTATGATATGCAGGAAATGGAATAGAAACAGGAGCGGAAAAGATCGCTAACCTACCCTCTCCAGCCCCCATTCCAGCCATCCCCAAAGACTCGTTTCACCGTTTGGAGCCTTGAGTTCAAGGCTCTTTCTTTCGGTTCCTAGGATATGATCGCCGATCGAAAAGGATGCCACTTCAAAATCAAGCCCCGAACTCATCCATATCGGATACCAGCCGTCTTTCCGCTCAGAATAAATAAATATATGCTGCGAAAATCCGATCTCATCGCGACGGACCCAGGTGGGCCTCCGCTCGCCGTAGCTTCCCCGTTTCCACACGAGCAGCACCCGGTCCTCTTTTCCGTCACCGTCGATATCAAAGCTGAGCGCGTCCTGTAAAAGCCAGTCTGCGGAAAGCTTGTCTTTCAGATCCTCCGGGATCGTCTTCACGCATTCCCGGTTCCATTCGATCCAGTCCGGAAGAAATACACCTCTGAACCACAGGAGGGTCAGGAGGATCGTCGCAGCTGCAAGGAGCGCTACCGCAGATATGATCAGTCGGAGGGGATCAGATAGCTTTCTGTCCATTCCGGTTTGTCCGGCATTCCTTCCCCTGACCAGTTATACTCCCCGTTCTCATCCGGCTCGATACCGAGCATCACTCTCCATTCTGAATCCGTGAGTCTGTCATTCATGGGCTGTTCGAACTGATAGAAATCATACACTCCACCCGTCGCGATCCTGTAAGACCCCTCGACCGGAACGACCACAAATATCTTGGAAACTCTGCCGTTTGCAAGCTCAAGAACGCTCCCGTTCGGATCGGTCGCGACATCGACTACGAGCGGCGCAGGAAACATCCTGCTGTCCAGAAACTGGTCTTCACCGACCTCGTCCTTATATGCCTGTTCCCAAAAATGCTCTATCTCACCTCCGTATATCTCGATAAACTCATATTCGTCATCGGAAAGCTTCTCATTTTTAAGTTCCTTTATCGAGATATCATACAGTCTGTCGGCTATAGCCTTAAGCTTCTCAAGATCATCGGCATTTTCATCCTCAAGCATCCCGAACCTGGCAAGTCCTGCGGACGTTCCGTCAGCCAGCTCGGACAGTCTTCTGAAGAGCTCAGGCTGTGGCTCAACATAACCCCTGAAATCCTTATCCTCGACCGCTCCGCCTCCCATCTCGGCGATGACCTGCTTACTGTAGAGCACGGTATCATGCTTAAGCTCGGTATAGCTTCCGAGAAAGCTTTCAAGCGACTTCCTGATCCAGTTTTCATTCTGCATGAAGGACGGATATCCCTCGCCTTTCTCCTCAAGAAGCGGCCGTAAGGTATTAAGCCATTCCGAGTATAACGATGCGTACCAGGTCTCCTCCGATGCTGATCCGATCTGACTTTGAAGCTGTTTGAGGTTCTTCTCGTAATCTTTATAGTCCATGGCTTTCAGATCGTTTTTAAGGATCTCCTCCGCAGTCTTGTTGCCCAATGCGGCAGGCAGGTCCAGAGCATCCGGAAGCATGCGCTTATCTCCCTTTGAGTTCTCTCCGACCGATGAATATATGAGCTTTTGGAAAACTGCCTCATCGATCGAAAAACGCTGCCCCATGAATCTGAATCCCTTATTGACCTCTGTCTTGTCGGTTGCCCCTCCGTCATCATCCATGGGAACCGAGTTGATCTTTGGCGGCTCAAGCGCCCCCGTGAGCTCATGATATTTTTTCCAGCAGCCGTCGTCCATAAGCTCCCCGGGCTCCAGCTCGGAAACACTCTTTCCGTACGCTTCTTCGATCAGCGGTCTGTATTCACAGACCCCGTTGTCATCGCTTGCTCCCGCGAAAAAGGTGGTTATCGCATATATCCCGGACCATATTTCATATGCTTCATCATCCATAGCCGCCGTCATGAGCATGGCGCTTTTATCCAGGGCTTCATCGTTCTGCGTAAAGTTCAGTCTTCCGTACCACATCATCGCCTTGAAATACTTCTCCAGCGTATCATCCTTTTCGTAATAGCCTCTCGGCTTATACTGGGTGTAGTCCTCGTATGCG
>JAILQK010000072.1 GCA_024699045.1 Lachnospiraceae bacterium
TCCGGAGCACTCATCGCGCCGGCATCCGGAGCACCCATCGCGCCGGAATCCAGGGTCTCAGTCATCAAGGACGACGGATCAACGGCCGCATCCTGTATTGCAGCCTCGCCCGAAGGCGGGTTATTATCGGAAGACGCCAAAACATCCTGCCCGGAAGCATTCAGATCCGGCAGTACGTCAGTATTTATCTCTTCTTCTTTATCCTGGACCGACCGGAGCAGCCTGTCTAGATAATCTTCGTTAGAACTCATCTCCGATCCCCGTTAACACACCTTGTCTTCATAGTTCTTAAGCCAGTTTATAAAATCATCTATCTCCACAGGCTTTGAATAATAATAGCCCTGGAAGCTGGTAACCCTGAAATTCTCCTTGAGGTAATCCTTCATCTCGGCTGTTTCTATTCCCTCTATGCAGCAGAGCACATCAAGTTTCGACGCACAATCCGTGATCGCTTCCAACAGACATTGTCTGGGAATATCATCCTCAATATCGTCAATAAACGATTTATCGATCTTTATCTGATCCACCGGCAGGTTTATCAATAGCCCGAGTGCCGAATATCCCGTACCAAAATCATCGAGCGCCGTCTGTATCCCGCTGCTCTTAAAATAGACCATGTCATTTCTCAAAGAATCCACATCAATAAGCCGACACCTTTCCGTAAGCTCGAGTTTGAGATTCTTGGTGTCAAAACCGCTTTCATCTATCAGCTTTTTGAGATCCGTCTTGAAATCGATCCTCTGAAGCTGAGGATAAGCCAGGTTGATATTGACGATAAAGCCCGGATGTTTGTCCAGGATGCGCTTTGTATCCTCCATTGCCGTGCTTAATATGAATTTCCCAAGGTCATAGAATACGGTATCCTTTTCAAGCCAGGGAATAAACTCGTTCGGGGGCACCACCTCTCCGTTTTTACCTCTGTATCTTATAAGCGCTTCCATGCCTACAACATGTTCATCGTTTGCGCTTACTATGGGCTGATAGACCATGAAAAAGCCCTTACACCCGTCTTTTACATCCTTCCTGATCGTGTTCAGAGTCTCCAGATGCGCTCTGCTCTTGCTCTGCATCTCCTCGTTATAGACCAGAAGCTCCATTCGGTTCTCAGCCTTCGCCTGAGAAAGCGCATATTGCACGCTGTTATATACCGATGAAGCATCGATCGACATATCCGAAACATGCATGGCGCCCCCACAGATATCGAGTTGCGCATGCATCCCGTCAACATAGATCTCATTTTTGAGATAATCCTTCAGTCCGTCGAAAAGCTCATGGATATCCCCTGTAGTATGTTCAAATTCCTCGACTATATAAGCAAACTTTGTCCCGTCTATCCTGAAAAAGACTCCGCTTTTCTTCCTTTCAACAAGCCACTCCGCGACGCGCTTGAGCACACGATTGCCCTCACTGTATCCGTAGTTGGAGTTAAAATCAAAGTAATTCCTGATGCCTACCGCCGCGACCACAAACGGTCTCTTTTCTTTAAGAAAGATATCGATCGTAGTGATCAGGTTATCACGGGTAAACAACCCGGTGACAGGATCCACGGTGTCAAGCTTCTCGTAATTCTGTATCGAACCGACAAAAAACAAAGGATTTCCGTCATTGTCCGGGATAAGCTTTGCCCTGCAGCCCATTGTATGATAGACATTGTTTTTGCCTCTTACCCGGGTAATAAAATCAAGCTTGGATTCCTCACCGTTTTCAAGCAAACGGACCTGTTCCAGATAGGAAGACCTCTCCTCCGGGATTATCATCTCTCCCCAGACTCTGGCCCCGTTTCTGATATGTGTCCCGGGAAGATCGAAAAATTCAACAGCCTCCCTGGACCATCTGGAAATTCCCTCGGGTATGTATTCTACAAATAAAAAAAGTCCGTCGATACATTCAGAGACAACGTCAAAAACCTCCTCGAGAAACTGTCCCGGGGTTCCCTTTAACGCTTCATCATAATCAATATTTATCATATCATTCCCAACTGTAACTAAAGGTTTCATAACGATTTATTGTAACAAAGTGATCGTCAAAATACAATACTGGCAGATGCCTCGTTGACGGCTATACGATACCAGTTTTTGCCAAGTCCGCGCATATCTCCGCACTGCCTTATGAGTATCTTCCTTTCACCCATCTCCTCCTTAAGCTTTCTGTCGGTATGCAGGAGCAGATAACAGCACTCTCCCGGAACAGACTCTATACCTGCTGTCTCCAGATTCATCCGCAGACGCTTCCGACAGTCTTTTATCACATCCCCTGCTCTTTCAAGATACCTGACTCTGTCCGGATCCTTAAAGATCGCTTTTCCTGCCTCCCCGGCAAATACCGACACATTCCACTCAGGAAGCTCCGATGCCAGTCTTTTTCTGATCGCATCATTCGAGCATATTGCAAAACCAAGTCTAAGGCCCGGTACAGCATATGCCTTGGTGACAGATCTTAAAACAATAAGGTTGTCATAATATTTTATTACGTCAACCAAGCTGGCACCCTCTCCTTTATCACATAGTTCTATAAAGCTCTCGTCTACGATCACGACAGTCCCCGTCTTTCCGGCTGTGATTATCAATTCTATAAGCAGGTCCCTCTCCGCCGTCACGCCTGAAGGATTGGTCGGATTTCCGAGGATCACCGCCTCAGGCTTTGAGCCATGCACCATCTTTATGATCTCTTCTGTTATCCCGAAACGATCCTTCATCCGCAGCTCATGATATATTATCCTGCTCTCCTTAAATCCCCTCTCATATCCTGTAAAACACGGGACGGGAATAAGGACTTTCCCACCTCTGAAAAGACGCCCCAGGGCTGCTATAAGCTCCGACGCCCCGTTTCCGCAGACTATCTCCCCGGGCTTTACTCCGTAACATCCTGCCGCCTTCCTTCGAAGTGACAGACTGTCATACTCGGGATAATTAATCAATTTGTCACCGGCTCTTTCTACCGCAGTCATGACGCACTCCGGCGGTCCCAGCGGATTGAGATTGACCGACAGATCGAGTTCTATATCCTTACCGTATATTTCACCCCCATGTATATATTTCTTATTTTTATTCTTATCCGTCATAGTATTTTGTGTATTGAAATTTCTGTTAAAGCAGTTTAATATAGATACGTTATATTTTTATCATTTTAGGGAGGTTATATCATGAAATCAGAGCTTACCATTCAGTACGCCGGCAACGATCGCACAGAATCGGAATTAGTGTCTATGGCAAAAGATGCATATAAGGCAGCCGGCAACAAGACATCGGATATCAAAAAGCTTGATCTTTATGTTCAGCCCGAGAATTCTGTCGTTTACTACGTAGTAAATGACGATTTCAAAGGCGAATTTCAGATCTGAGCGCTGAGAGAATAATTAAGAGCCACAGCCATTGGCTGCGGCTCTTTTTTCATTCCATTTTGTTCCGACCGCACGAGCCCCGGATATCATTTGCGGATCAGGCATAAGGCTCCGTGATCCCTGCGGCTGAACTTATGACTAATTTGACTCCGCTATAAGCTTATCTATAACCCTGACCAGATTTCCGATCTCAGGTTTGGAAAGCTGCGCATTCGCTCCGAGCTGCTCTCCCTTTCTTCTCATTTCCTCGTTGACCAGAGACGAGAATATAACTACCGGGAGTCCCTTGGTCGAATCATTGCTCTTGATCAGCTTAGTAAGTCTGTGCCCATCCATTATCGGCATTTCTATATCCGTGATGACACATCTTACCTTCTCTTTTACATCTCCCTCTTCGGCAGCCTGGGAAATAAAGTCCCATGCCTCCTGACCGTTCACGCAGTCGATAAGATTGACATATCCGGCTTCTTTTAAGGAATCCGAGATGAGCTTGTTAAGCAGTGCCGAATCTTCTGCCATAAGGATCGGGATATCACTCCTCTCCCTTTCACCGAGCTCCTTGATCTCATCTACATTAAGTCCGGTCTCAGGTGAGATATCCGTAACGATCTTCTCAAAATCAAGGATTATCACAAGCTTATCGTCATATTTGACTATACCCGTGGATACACCCGCATCAGCATTGTTTATCGTTGCGTTGGGTTTGATTATGTCTCTCCAGGAGATCCTGTGAATACCAACAACGGAATCAACATGAAAGGCAATATCCAGCTTGTTAAAATTCGTTATTATGAAAAGACCTTTATCATCCTGGGAGCCTCTCTGAAGACAATTCTTGAGGTTGATCGCCGTGATCATCGTATCTCTCGGCATGAAGATTCCTTCTATGCTTGGATGCGCATTGGGCACCGGGGTGACCTCCTGATAAGGAATTATCTCTTTGATCTTTGCCACATTGATGCCGTAGCAATTCTCGTCCAGCATGAACTCAAGTATCTCAAGCTCATTAGTACCGTTTTCAAGAAGAATATTTGTATCCATGGAACCCCTCCAAAAAAAAGAAACTAATTAATTATAACCTATCTTGCCCCGTCTTTCAAACCTATTTATAAAATGAATTGATGCGGCGCTGCAGTACATAACTCTCTGCATAGAGCGGTGCATTTTCCTCTAAGCCGTCCCCTGTATCCTCAACCAGAAGGCCTACGTAGCAATTTGCGATCTTCCACTCGTAGAAATTAAGATGATCCGTACATTGATAAATATACGGGGCTGAGTCAAAAAGACCTTCGACAGCGATCGCCTGATTAAGGGGTGTTCCCTCCCACCTTTTCAGGTAAGCGACTATAGTATCATCCTGAACACCAAAGATCTCACCCGAAGCCGGAGATTGATAATACTTAAGATTGCCGTCAACCAAAAATCTCAGCTGGGCTATATCCTCCTCCTCTGCCTCAAAATCCGTATAGCTGTAGTTTTCCTTGATCTCAGTCCAGGAAGCTCCTATGATGTTATTCTCGATAAGACCGGCCTCCGGAACTACCGCAGTTCCTTCAGGCTCTTTAACGTTATTCGCTTCAAGAAGCGGATCCGTTACCTTTATATTGTTTTTGACAGATATTCCCTCTCCGGTCTCGGCAGCCCCCTCTGCGCCTTCAGCTGCCCCCTCCGAAACAGTCGCCGATGCGGAACCGTCGGACGCGGAAGCCGGTTCTGCCGCAGCAGCGTCTGCGGGTGCAGACTCGTCTCCGGAAGCCTCTGCCTCACTCGGTTCCTCCGTTTCCTTCGCAGCTTTTTCCTTCGTCTCTATATTAAGCGCCTCCATTATCGCGTCCTTTTTCATAAAAATGAGGACTCCGATGATCGCCACGATGCCGACTATTATTGCTATATCTCCCAATCTGTTTTTCATTTTAATTAACTTTGCGCATTATAGCGCTTCTCCGTAATACATTTAGAACCATGATAAAGAAATAAGGCCTGATAATCCACAGATCATCAGGCCTAAAGCTTGTTACTTTGCGTAATCCGTCACTCTGGACTCTCTTATCATGCTTACTTTGACCGTTCCCGGATACTGCATTTCGCTTTCTATGCGCTTTGCAATATCCCTTGCGATAAGCACCATTTCTGAATCCGTGACCTGTTCCGGAACAACGATGACCCGGACTTCCCTTCCTGCCTGAATAGCAAAGGATTTATCGACTCCCTTAAAGGAATCTGCAATATCTTCTAATTGTGTCAGCCTGTTGGTATAGTTCTCCAGCGTTTCTCTTCTTGCGCCGGGTCTTGCCGCCGAGATCGTATCGGCCGCCTGTACCAGGCAGGCTATAAGTGATGTTGCTTCAGAGTCTCCGTGATGTGATTCAACCGCATTTATTACGGTCGGCGACTCCTTAAACTTTCTGCATATCTCGGAACCCAGCTGTACATGGCTTCCTTCCATGTCATGATCGACCGCCTTGCCGATGTCATGCAGGAGTCCTGCTCTCTTCGCAAGTCTTACATCGATACCTCCGATCTCCGAAGCAAGAAGACCGGTAAGCTGTGCTACTTCTATAGAATGCTTCAGAGCATTCTGACCATAGCTTGTCCTAAATTTCATCTTTCCGAGAAGCCTGACAAGCTCGGGGTGTAAACCGTGAACACCGACCTCAAGAACGGCAGCTTCGCCTTCCTCTTTGATCTGGTTCTCGACCTCCTTCTGTGCCTTATCAACCATCTCCTCGATACGGGCGGGATGAATACGTCCGTCTACGATGAGTCGCTCCAGAGCGATCCGCGCAACCTCTCTCCTTATAGGATCGAACCCGGAAAGGATCACTGCCTCAGGCGTATCATCTATGATAAGATCAACCCCCGTAAGAGTCTCTATCGTCCGGATATTCCTGCCTTCCCGACCTATGATGCGCCCCTTCATCTCATCTCCCGGAAGCTGTACGACGGATATCGTCGTCTCTGCCACCTGATCTGCCGCGCATCGCTGTATCGCGCTTACTACAAACTCTTTTGCCTTTTTGTCCGCTTCTTCTTTTGCACGTGACTCATACTCCTTTATCATCACTGCGGACTCGTGCTTCACATCATCTTCTACAATTTTTAAAAGATATTCCTTCGCCTGTTCAGAGGTAAGTCCCGAAATCTTCTCCAGTTCCCGTACGCGTTCTTCGTTGAGCTTGGCCACCTTTTCCTTGTCCTTGGCAAGCTCCTCCTCTCTGGCTGTTATGCTGGCTTCTCGTCTGTCGACGGAATCGGCCTTCTTATCGACAGATTCTTCTTTCTGCTGCACCCTTCTTTCAAGCCTTGATACCTCTGCGCGACGGTCCTTGATCTCCTTCTCGAGTTCATTCTGCTTCTGGATGGATTCCTCCTTAACCTCAAGCAGAGCCTCGCGCTTCTTTTCCTCAGCTTCTTTCAGTGCATCATCTATGATCTGTCTTGCTTTCTCATCTGCTCTCCCGAGCTTCTCGTTAAAGACCTTCTCGGTATGACCCGATGAGACAAAAGCCGTGACGACAATAGCGATAACCAGTACAACTGCAAAGATGGCAACCAGTGTTAATGTTGACATTGTACAGGAGTACCTCCTAATTAAGTTTTTGGAATGCGCTATGCAAAACAGCATAACACAACCACTCTATAATAAATTGATTTGCAAGTTATGTCAAGTTATCCCCGACCGTTCCCCGGTCCTGTTTTCCCCCGGGGATCAGCTCAACATATCCCCGTATCATCAAGCACCCGTCTTATCGAATCATAAGAAAAGCCTTTACTCATAAGCTTCCGGATGACCTTTTGTCTTTCTTCACGATCATAGGTATCGACCTCCCCGATTTTTTTTCTTATGAGACTCCTTATCGCCTCATCCTCGGAGAACCCTGTCTCTTCAAAGGCGTTCTCGGTGATATCCTTTCCTATCCCTCTGGAATAAAGCTTCTGCTCTATCATCTTTTTGGATAATGTGCCTGTTTTAAGCTCAATATACCTCCTGGCATATTCTTCGTCATCTATATAATGTTTATCCTTGCAATAGGCTATGGCATAGTCCGCCGCTTCCTCCGGATAAAAGCCTTCGGCAAGTTTCCTTCTCAGCTGCTGCTCCGTCCTTGC
>JAILQK010000129.1 GCA_024699045.1 Lachnospiraceae bacterium
CCTTGAAAAGGTCCGCGAAGAGGCTCAGCGACAGCTTGATGAGTATCTGGCTCAGCTGAGGTGATCCGTATGCAGACAAAAGGATCACTTAATAACCTGTCGATATCTGCTTGCCTTGATTTCGCAAAAAAAGAGATCGAAATGCACGGGATCACCGGTGATGACAAACTCAGGCTGATACTGAGTCTTGAAGAGCTGCTTCTTGGATATCAGCATCATTTTGGCGAGGAAACCGACTATACCCTGCATATTGGCAAGAAAAAGGGAACTGTTACGATCGAGCTTTTGATCCGGGGGATCGGGCTCGATCTTCTCAGCGATCCGGACTCGCTTATTCTGATCAAGGTGTTGCATGGCTGGTCCAATGCTCCGACCTGGGATCATGTAAAAAATGTCAACCGGATCACTTATTCGATAAAGCTTTACAATAGTTTCAGTGATAATTTAAGATTTGCCTGGCAATACACAAAACCCAATAAGCTATTCCTTTTCATTGCGATAACCCTGCAGCTTATCAGTGTAGGACTTCTGATCGTCGCTCCGATCCTAAGCGCCCGGATCATCGTAGCCTTTACAGATGAGGCGATCAGCCAGCTGATATTGACTGCCTGTATGCTTTTTGCGGTAAATATCGCCTCCCAGGTCTTTATCTCGGGTTCCAATTTTGCTTACAATTTTTTGTATAATCGAACCCTGACCCTGCTGGAGACAGACATATCCTCAAAAGTCCTCGGCGTGACAAATCAATGCTTCTGCAATAACGGAACCGGTCTTTTCATACAGCGTCTTACTACAGATACATCAAATCTCGCAAATTCGTTTAATACCATGGCCGATACTCTGTCTCAGGTATGCCAGTACGTCGGGATTTTGATCGCAATGTGCGTTGTAAGTCCGCTCGCATTCGCCGTAACTACAGTCCTTCTTATCATCCAGACCCTGCTGGAACTTAACCGCGGACGTATATCACAAAAGAACGGCAGGCTCTATCGCAATAAAAATGAAAGATATACCGGGATCATAGGGGAAATGATAAGAGGCATACGCGACATCCGGCTTATCCATGCGGAATCGGCATTTCAGGATGAGCTTCAGGATCGCATTCAAAGCGCAAACGACTCACGTCTGTCCTGGTATTCAAAGAATCTTAAATACCGTCTTATCAACAACGGATTCAAGGAAGCCGGCGCTCTCGCTTTCGTCGCACTGCTCGGTCTGCTGCTCCTGAAGGGCCATCTTGCAGTCGCCACGGCACTTATTCTTTTTAATTATTTTACTTCACTCGGAACCCCGGCCGTCACCCTTATGGGAAATATCCTCGATTTCCTTACCGAGATGAACCTCTCATGCGAAAGGCTTTATGCCCTTACCGATGACAAAAGTTTCCCGAAGGAAAGGTTCGGTACCGTTAATAAGAACGATATCCGCGGAGCTGTCAGGTTTGAAAATGTCTGCTTTTCTTATAATGTATCCAAGCTCAAAACCTCAACCAGATGGGTCCTTTATAACCTGAGCTTTGAGATCGATCCGGGAGAGACCGTGGCCTTTGTAGGTAAAAGCGGATGCGGCAAGACAACTATCATGAATCTTATCAGCAGGTTATATGAAGCCTTCAGCGGCAAAGTGCTTATCGACGGAATAAATGTAAAAGAGCTTGACCGCGATTCGCTCAGAGGCTGCATGACTGTAGTGACACAGAATCCGTATATATTCCAGATGAGCATACGGGAAAACCTTAGGCTTGCCAAGGCAGACATGACTGAAGAAGAAATGCGTAATGCCGCTTCATTGGCGTGTCTGGATGATGAGATAGAAGCTATGCCCGAACAATATGATACTCTGGTCGGCGAGGGCGGAGTAAACCTTTCGGGCGGTCAAAGGCAGAGGCTTGCCATAGCCCGAAGCCTTCTTCAGGAAAGCAGCATCCTTATGCTGGATGAGGCGACAAGCGCTCTCGATAACATCACTCAGACCCGGATACAGCAGGCGGTCGAAAACATCCGTGGACAGAAAACCCTGATAATGATAGCTCACCGGCTATCGACCGTAATACACTCTGACCGGATAATCTTTATCCAGGATGGCCGTGTCCTCGATCAGGGAACCCATCAGGAACTCATGGACAGCTGCAAGCCCTACCGGGAACTGTACATGACGGAAGAAAACTGATGAAAAAACACAGGAGAATAAAAATCTCAAAAAATGACAGTTCGCTGATCCGGTTGTCATTACCGACTCTCATATGGTACATAGCCTTCTGCTATATACCTATGTTCGGGATCCTTCTTGCCTTCAAACGGTACAGGCTCATTCCTGGCAAAGGTTTTTTCTACAGCCTGATAATGGGAAGCGACTGGGTAGGCCTTTCCAACTTCCGTTACCTGTTTCTTAACCCCCAGATCGGAAGAGTGGTCCGAAACACCTTAGGGTATAATCTGGTATTTCTTATTCTGGGGACCCTGGTCCCTCTCTCGCTTGCCCTGATGCTGTCATTTCTTCACTCAAAAAGAACAAGGTCCACAGTCGAGATCGTGATGATGCTGCCTTATTTTCTGTCCTGGATCATAGTCAGTTATTTTGTTTTTGCATTCCTCTCCTCGGACAGAGGACTTATCAATTCCATCGCCGGGCACTTTGGAGCCGCAAAAATCAATTATTATCAGGAGCCCGCAGTCTGGCCGATAGTGCTTACGATCGCGCAGCTCTGGAAGACCTCAGGCTATACCATGCTTTTATACTATGCAAATATCATCTCGATCGAACCGCAGCTCTATGATATGGCGGCGGTAGATGGCGCAAATGTATGGCAGACAATAAGACATGTGATCTTACCTCATTTAAGCAAAGTGATCATAGTCATGATATTGCTTGCCATCGGACACATACTCTCGACCGATTTTGGACTGTTCTACCAGGTTCCCAGAAATTCGGGATCGATAATATCCGCAACGGAAACCATAGATGTATTTGTTTATAAAGCTCTGATGGAAAACTCGAACTACGGTTTCAGCGCAGCTGCCGGTCTTATTCAGAATGTCATCGGATGTATACTGCTGTTTACGGCCGACCGCCTCATAAAAAAAGTGGATCCGGATGGAGGAGTGATATGAAAGGCTGTATACTTCCGTTTATGGCCGATCGCATCATAAAAAAAGTGGATCCGGACGGAGGAGTGATATGAAAGGCTGTATACTTCCGTTTATGGCCGACCGCCTCATAAAAAAAGTGGATCCGGACGGAGGAGTGATATGAAAGCAATAAAAGAAGAATATATCGGTGACTATATCAGAGGACTCGGAAAAACCGCAGATAAAGCGGTCTCTGCCCTCCTGATCTTTTTGTCCATACTTATAGTGCTCCCGATAGTTTTCATTTTTGCAATATCGTTTTCATCGGAGGAATCGATAGTAAAGAACGGCTACCGCCTTATACCAAAAGAATGGTCACTGGACGCATACAGATATCTTATAAAAAGCCTTGATTATATCCTGCATTCACTCGGAGTGACCGTGATCGTAACAATAGCAGGAACTCTGCTCTCCCTGTTCCTTATTAGCACCATGGCTTATGTATTGAGCCGTGAGGATTTCAGGCTCCGCAAGATCTATACGATACTTATCCTTCTGCCGATGTTTTTCGGGGGCGGGCTTGCTGCCACTTATGCTGTAAATACGCAGTTATACGGCCTGAAAAACACCCTGCTCGCACTGATCATCCCCGGAGCATGCTCCAGCTGGTACATCATAGTTATGCGTACTTATTATTCGCAGAACATCCCCAGGGAAATACTTGAGGCCGCTGAGCTTGACGGCGCATCGGTATGGCGAATATTCTGGCAGTTTGTTCTGCCTCTTTCAAAACCCATCATAGTCACCATCGGCACCTTGGAGGCCTTTTCCTACTGGAACAGCTGGTACCCTAACATGCTGTATACTGATTCCAATCACAGCGACCTGTACACACTTCAGTATGTACTGTACAATCTCGAAAAAAGTGCCTCTTTCCTTGCAACGAACGAGCGCATATCGGGAGCCGTCGCCGCACGCATCCCGACAGAATCCTACCGGATGGCTCTCGCCGTCATCATCATGATCCCGGTGCTTGCCACATACCCTCTGTTCCGGAAATTCTACGTAAAAGGTCTTACTACCGGCGCCGGGAAATGATCCCGGCGCAGCAAAGTAATCCCGGTGAATTCTTAACTAAAACTTGTCAAAACAATTGCTTTAGGCAACAAATTCACTGCTTTTTACATCGATAATATAGAAAACATGACTAAGTCTATACAATAACTGTTTACTTAGTCATGTTCTGTCTTGATTATCATCCAATCCCCTCTATCTGGATGACTAAAACGATTATAAGCTCTATGCTTAGTCATATTCTGTCTTGATCATCATCAAGTTCCCTCTATCTGGATGACTAAAACGATTATAAACTCTATGCTTAGTCATATTCTGTCTTGATCATCATCAATTCCCCTCTATCTGGATGACTAAAAAGATTATAAGCTCTGCTTATAGTCCACAAGCTGATTTGCTGCATCTGTCTTTTCCGAGTTCACGACACATCCGGTACCTTGATTTTACGAAAAAGTATTCTAGTCTCAATAGTGAATATAATACTTGTCAATTACTTTACCCACGATTTCTATCATGATCCTCAAATCTGATTATCCTCTCCCAGTATCCAGCCCCTTACTCTCAGCTCATGACTTCCGGCTCCCAGCCCTTTCCTCCCGGCTCATGACTCTCATCCCCCGGCCCTTTCCTCCCGGCTCATGACTCTCATCCCCCGGCTCTTTCCTCCCGGCTCATGACTCTCATCCCCCGGCTCCCGACTCTATATAAAATTAGGCTCCGGACATCTTAGATATCTACCTTTGTCGTTCCTCCAAGAAAAGTCGGGAGCGATTTCCCTTTCCTCTGCCACTGTGAATATTCAGCGGTTGCGGCAAACATGACATCGCCCGAAGAATTAATTGCTGTCTCTACGGAATCCTGTACCACACCGATGATAAAACCAACCCCCACTACCTGCATGGCTACATCTGGATTAACGCCAAAGAGCGAGCATGCCATCGGTATGAGAAGAAGTGATCCCCCGGCCACGCCGGATGCGCCGCACGCAGCAAGTGTTGCTATAAGAGCAAGGATAAGTGCAGTGCCAAAAGAAACCTGGATCCCTACGGTGTTTGCGGCTGCAAGAGCCATCACCGCGATCGTGACTGCAGCGCCGTCCATATTTATCGTTGCGCCAAGCGGGATTGATACCGCATACATTTCTCTGTCCATGCCAAGCTTCTTACAAAGCTCCATATTCACCGGAATATTGGCTGCAGAACTGCGGGTAAAAAACGCAGTCACTCCCGATTCCTTTAGGCATCTGAATACAAGCGGATAAGGATTGGTTCGGAGTACAACCGCTGCAATGAGAGGATCGATAACAAGAGCAACGGTAAGCATACATCCGACAAGGAGCGCCAGCAGTTTTCCATAATCCGTAAAAATAGCCAGTCCGTTTGTGGAAACATTTGAATAGACCAGTCCCAGTATTCCAAACGGCGCCATGTTAATGATCCACCGCACAACCATCGACATAATGTTTGAAATATCCTCAAACATTTTCTTTGTGGCCTCTCCGGAGATTCTCTTTGCTGCAAGCCCTATAATAACGGCCCAAAAAAGGATTCCTATATATCGTCCTTCAACAAGTGCTCCAACAGGATTACCCATCATATTTACCAAAAGATTAGACAAAACTTCCCCGACCCCGGTTGGAACCGCTTCTGCCTCTGCAGCCTCACTCAACATGATAGTCTGCGGGAAAATAAAACTCGCCACTACAGCCAGAACAGAGGCAAGCAGCGTACTGACCAGATAAAGGATGATAACAAGACCAAATCTGCGGTCCAGCTTGTCATTTCCCTGTGCCAATGCGGAAACGACCAAGACAAAGACCAAAACAGGTGCCACAGCCTTCAGCGCTCCGACAAAGAGCGTACCAAGCATCGCCACTACAGCCAGATCATCAAACAGCAATCCAAGAACCGCGCCGATCAAAAGACCGCACACGATCCTTATGATCAGGCTCACGCTGTTATATGCTTTGATGATTTTCATAATACTATTCTCCCTCACTTACCTTATTTTTAATCCCAAAATCTCCTTTTAATTCTATCTCTTAAGTCAAATAAAAGCTACAGTGACTCTGCGGACACGGGCTCAGCAGAGTCGTAAATATTAATTATCAGTCCCGGGATCCTCATGTGCCCTGCTGGCGAACCGTGTTCCGGATGTTATTTAAATAAACATGTGTTACCCGTATCGTTCTCTGCTGTCATTGCCTCAAAAATTCAGAAAAAGATCACAGATATCCTTCGGCCCATTTTTTAAGCTCATCCGCAGCTGTCCCCGCAGAGAAACGCTTACCTTCTACCGCCTTCGAGCCCTTAGCCAATTCTCCGATATTCTTTCCCGAATCACCTATCCCGCTCGATCCCGATGTCGCAAATGGCACGATCGTCTTGCCGGTAAAGTCGTATGCCTCCGCAAATGTATCAATGATCGAAGGTTCACGATACCACCATACCGGGAATCCGACGAATACCACATCATACTGTGCCATATTGTCCACCTTTGATGCTATCGCCGGTCTGCAGGATCGATCCTTCATCTCTACCGAACTCCTGCTGTTAGAATCCTGCCAGTTAAGATCTGCTTTCGTATAAGGCTGCTCCGGCACGATCTCAAATAGATCCGCCCCTATTGCCCCTGCCAGATTCTCTGAAAGTTTCTTTGTAACTCCGCTCGCCGAAAAATATGCTACCAGTGTCTTTGCCATGATTCCTTCCTCCTGCTTTTTCTATTATCTTTACATGTTCTTTCTATATTCCTTACATGTTCTTTCTATATTCCTTGCATGTTCTTTCTATTTTCTTTACATGTTATTTTCATTGATCTTTGCCTGTTGTTTCATTGATCCTTGTCTGTTGTTTCATTGATCCTTGTCTGTTGTTCCCATCCCGCGGCACCGGACTCTACTACTGCCGCTCACCCTTTAACATCGGTCTTGCGACCCTTTCATTAAAGAACTCTATCAAAGGGCCCATAAAAAAGGCTGTTATTATGGTTCCGATCCCGGCGATCTCAGGAACTCTGTCCACCGGATTTCCTGCCAATACAAAAAGCAGGCATCCCGTGATCACGCACACAAGATCTGTGCATATCCTGACATACTTAAACCTGCCAAGCTTCCATTTGCCGGATATCACTATGGCTATTGCATCGTACGTAGACACGCCCAGATTTGCAGTCATATATAGAGCTGAACCAAAACAGATCACGACTATTCCGATCAAAAGACATATAACCCGAAACACCATAGATGGTTCAGGAAACGCCCTTTGAAGCATATCATAAGTGAATTGTGTGATATAACCGAGCAAGAACAGATTTATGAACGTGGCTATTCCGATGTTACGTCTGTCAGCCACTATACTGAAAAGCAACAGGATAACATTTACGATGACATATAAAGTCCCGAAATCTATCGGTATGATCGAATCAAGACCACTCATCAAGGATTGGAACGGATCCACTCCCAGTGCAGCCAGCTTAAAAACTCCAACGCTTACAGCACAAATGATCACCCCAAATAAAGACATGATGATGCGCCGCTTCCTTGCC
>JAILQK010000149.1 GCA_024699045.1 Lachnospiraceae bacterium
TTAAATCTCTCTCCGGCATCTTTGATGATCTGCTCCTCTTCCTTCTGATAATCAGACCGCTCCGTATCTGCTTCATTTTTCATCGCCCTGGCTAACTCCGGGAATTTTTTGCTGCTCTCATCGGTAAGAAGGACTTCCTCAAAGTGCCCTTCATAAATAACTGTCTTGTTATTTGTCCTCTCTTCATTCATCGTCCAATCGACCTGAAGCTGAGGATATTCTGTCTGGGATGACACCCAGGGATCTTCGGGCCTCTCATCATCCGCCTTGGCCTCCTCTGTCACTGCCTCCTCGGTCACTGTCTCCTCGACCGTCTCACTCCCGGACTCTTCCGCTTTCGGCGTTGCCGTGGTTTCTTCTTCCGCCTGCTGCTCCACCGCCTCAGATCCCTCATTCTGCATAGCGCTATCACTCCCGGCGCAAGAGACCAAGCAGATCATCATTGTCAAGATCGATACAAACACTATAGCTTTTCTCATTTTCACCCTCCATGGTCCATAGGGACGAAGTCAGCGGGCCATCCGGGTCCACAAGTAGTCCGTAGGCAGTGGTCCGTAGGGACGGTGTCGAAGGTCCACCCCGACCCAATCCGGTCCACACTCCATTCCCATAACGTCTTTTGTCATATATACCGGTTGAAAACCTTTATTTTCAACGGTATGACTATTATATGCCAATGCGCCTGTTTATTCAATCAGTCCTGTTATCATTATATTATTATACTTATAGCTGTATGCTGTATATTTCAGTACGGATCAGATCGTTATCGTATCCGCTTATTTGATCCATTCAATGACAGGCTGTCGGAAAGATCGGCTGTCGTTCAGGCTTTCACGGTATTCTTTTCTCTCCATAAACTGTTTCTCCTGAAGCTTATCAAGATATTCCTTATGTTCCCTCCGTCTTTTATCCAGGGTCTCCTCAGCAGCCTTTTCATCGGCTCTTCTCTTCCTCGCCCTGGCCTCTCTGCGGCGTCTTTCCTCCCTTCTCCTGGCGGCATTGCTCTGCCTGTTTTGTGTTCCCGATGTACTTACCTCTGAGAGCGTATCATCCCCGCTGACCTTTAACCCCGAACCGTTTTGTTTCAAAGACAGATCCACATGCTGTATTGTTCCGGCGCCACTGCTCTCCCTAAGAAAAACGCCGGTGGATCTGATCACGCCGTCCCTGTAGCCATCCTCCCCCCCAAGGGAAAACTCTGTCTCCTGCGCCCCGAGATATATAGCCCCGATATCTGCCTCTTTTAAGTCCATAAGTATATCCTTACCGTTCTCATCTTTGCACCAAACCTTTAGCTTTGAAAAGACCTCATCATTCTCATCGATCCACCCGTTGCCGTCACTGTCATATTCACGGAGTTCTCCGAACCCGTCACCGGTTTTTGCTCCGAATAATTCACTGCCATCATCGATCTTTCCGTTTCCGTCTTTATCCAATGCAAGGAATCCTGACCCCTTTCCAGGCATCGATATCTCATCCAAGTTCCCGTCAGCATCAAGATCAAATCTGAAAGTCTGATCCCTTACGTCCGCCGTATCAGATCCTGTATTTACAACCAGAGGATCGCACAAAGCATCTGCTATAGTAGGGATATTAACCTTCATACATTCCATGTAACTTCTGCTCATCAGGATATTTACTTCAAAATCTATCGTCCGACCGTCTTCGGTAGATGCCCTTCCAAAGGCATGAAACCCTGTCGTCTCGTTTTCGGCATATGTAACCATATTTGCTGTATTACCGCCGATACCTGCTCCCCCCATCACTCCGAAAGAAACGAATCTCCTAAGGATCGCAGACAGTGTATCGTTTTGAAAGTCAGAAACGCCTGCTCCGGTCCCAAACAAACTTCCGGATGCGATTTTTCCAAGTCCCCTGAAATATCCTATATCATCCATGTTATACGATCCCATACCGCCATTATCCCTGCCCGGTTGATATGTATCCCTTGCCATAGAGCCGTTCTTCTTCATGCTGTACGAATCTATCATTCCCATAAAACTGCTCGCATAACCGCCTCCGCTGCGCATCCCGGTCTGTGTATAATTTCTCCCGGAAAACATGTTCACTGTACTGTCTGTAATCCTCATATTATTCCTCCTCGCATCACAAGTAACCGGAAAGCGCAGCCATCAGTGTTTTTCGTCCCTGATAAACTGCGCTTTCCCTAGCACCATATTTAGTTCTGAACTGTTTTTCGGCTAATACTCTCTTTTCTAAACCCTGCAAACGCCAACCGCATGTTTTTTGTTGCGGACCGTCCAAAAGTACCACGGTGTAGTCCCTGAGGGACCCTGAGGGACGGAGTCACAGGGCCATGACCCTGGGGGACGGAGTCACAGGGCCATTATCGTTCCTCATATCGTGTTTTCAGGCATTATAAAAGCGGGTCGGGCCAATCATCTGCCCAACCCGCAAAAGTCACATAAAGAGCCTGTTTCAGGTCACAATCAAACGTAAGGTTCTCTAAAACCACCCGTCAAAACGGGAAACGGATGATCCGAAATTTCCGAAAAACGAGCCGTACCTGCCGTAAATTCCACTCCCGGACATGGCCGTCTGCCGACTCTGCTGTTCAGCGGCAGCCCCAATCCTTTGAGCCGAGGAACCGATGATCCTCGCAAATGATCCGTTCGTTCCAAGCATGGATTTCACCTTATCAAAACCCGCATTCTTGAATACTTCCTCGTTTATGGCCATTTTTCCGTTTCCTGAGACACTGATGCCTATTCCACTGAGGCTTTTCTTCATTACCCCGGTCATTCTGGTCATGCTGCCTGCCGCGCTGCCCACCGCGGTATTGCCGGTCTTATTCACGGCATCCAGCGTCTCGTTATAATCATCAACAAAGTCACTGGCTGCCTTATATGCCGCATCCGCATCATATTTTTCCTGAGCGGAAAAAAGGCCTTCCCTGCCCGAATCTGTCAGTTTCTTTGCTGCTGCGGATAAGTCAGCGCTTTCCTTTGAGACATCTGATAACCCGCTCTGCCGGGCATAGGTACCGTAGTTAGATTTATTGACTATGGCATTCTTCTGCGCGGAAGTTGTCTGGCTGTTCTTTCCGTAATAGGATCTAAGAGCTTTTGCATAGCCTCCGGACCTTATATTTGAAAGCTGGGAAAGATTGCCGTAAAGAGAGTTTCCTGAACCGTAACCAAATATACCTCCGTAGTTGAAACCGTTAAATCTGATCATCACTTTCACCTCCTTGAAACAGATATCTACTGTGATTATCGTATGATTTTGATCTGTATCAAGGTCATTCACGTAAGACGCACATTTTTCGTTGCAGACTGCACCTGATCACCCATAAGCATGATATTCAGAATAAAAAACAGCCTCCCTTCCGACTCCTCCTGCCGTATCTCTATATCTCCCTTATATTTATCAGCAATGATCCTGATGTTTTTTAGCCCATATCCGTGACCGGCTCCATGCTTTGACGATTCGGGAAGCCCCTCATCATTTACTGGGATCTTATGATCGATCGTATTCCTCAAGTTGATAATAAAAACATGTGCTTTTTGAAGAGTTTTTATTCTGATAGATGGGTAGGCTACCATCTCTGAGGCTTCCAATGCGTTTTTCAATGCATTGTTCAGTATGACACTCATGTCAAACGGATTGATATCAAGCTTGTCCGGGTAACTGAAGGTACTTTCAAAGTGTATTTCCTCTTTTTCGCACTGTCCTGCGATCTCCGATAGAATAACGTCTGTAATGGCATTTCCTGTCACGACCTTTGGCTGCAGCCGCTCAAAACTCTCAGTGAATTCTTTAGCGTAATTTGCAAGCTCCTCGGTATCCCCGTTTTCCGCCAGTCGTTCTATGACCGTCAGATGATTTCCAAGGTCGTGTCTGAGTCCTCGCATTCCCTCATAGATTTTTTCGATATGTTCAATGTGTCCGGACAGATCACCGATCTGATTCTCCACTGAGCTTTTTACAAAGATTTCCTCCTGCTTTTCCTTAAGCCTCTGATATAAAATAATAACTGTTACTATAGGAACATAGGCAAAAAGACAAAAGAGGATTCTGTATGGATTAGCCTGTATATTCTCCTTGATGCTTCCATTCTTTATCCCATCCATCCAAAGCATAAAGTAGGATGACATGATAGGCTTTACCAAAAGCAAAGTCCATGCCGGAGAAAGTACCAGTACTAGTTCCTGCCAGGTCAGCTCATCCTGCTTATAACGATATGCCCTGTGGAGTATCCTTATCACAAAGAACAGCAACAATAAAGCCAGCGTATATTGCAGGAAATTCCATATGAAGAAATCAAGGATCGTGACTTCAAGGCTGTTTCTTGACCATTCAAACCGGAGAATAAGATCACTTTCCAGGAATCCAATCTCACTGAGCAACTCGATCGACAGCCAGCTGATCAGCCGGAAAACTACAAAGAGAAAGATCTTCTGCACCGGATTTCTTCTGTTATCCAAAAGCCATGCCATTAGAATAGACAGGGCAATTAAACCAACAGTCAGAAGCCTGTCCTCTTCTTTGGTTGTCCCTGCATGGTTGCAGACGATCCAAAGTGCGTAATACACTGCCGCGGAAGCATAAACAGCTCTCTTATTAGCTACGAAAGGATTTAGCCAATATACTAAAAGGATAACATTCAGAAACATATACAGTTCGATAAGGACTCTGATATATGTTTCCGCATATGATCCAAAATTATCGATCAGGTATTCCATCATAGGTTCTCTCTCCTGGTATGATAAGAAAGATATGCCTTTACAAACTCCCGATACTTTCCCCTTGCAACCGGGATATCCATGTCACCTACCCTGACATAACGTGAATCATATGCCGTTACATATCCTAGATTTACCAGAAAAGCCCGATGAATCCTGAAAAAATCCTTGCCGGTGATCCTTTCCAATTCCGAGATCCTGCCATAGTACTCGATATCATCACGGTCGTTCATATGAAGACTGACCCGCCTGTCATAGATTTCCGCGTAAGCGATTTCAGATAATATCACTCTGGTATTACTTCCGTCTGCTTTTACCGTGATCGAGCGCACGGATTCATTTTCTTCTTCTTTCTCTGTAAGAGTCTTTTCTATATACTTATTTTCCTCTGCCTGCTCGATCGCACTCTTAATTACATCTCTGATACGATCCTTTCGGAAGGGTTTTACGATATAATTCAAAGCACCGACATCAAATGCATTGAACACCTGCTCCGCAAGAGCAGTCACAAATACAATGACCGTCTTCTTCCCGTCTTCCCGCATGATCCTGGCGGCTTTCATGCCATCTATTCCCGGCATCTGTATATCAAGGAACAAAATGTCAGCATCAAAAGCAGGGGTAAGCAGCTCCCTCGCATCGGAATAGAACTCAATCTCAATGCTCTCCGATACTTCCCTGACCGACTCTGCGATCACATCCCGCACTCTCTTTTCATCATCACAAATTGCCAGCTTCATATATTTCCCCTTAAGCATTGGCATACTCTATATACTTTATCGGCGTTCGGGATCGTATTCTGATCGTATATGCGTAAAATGTATCTTTTTTGTTGTGAAATGCAAAGAATGTGACTTGGGGGGCCTTGGGTGGCCCAGGGGGGCTGCAGTGTGGCCTGGGGGACGGAGTCAGAGGGTCATTTTTGTCTGTGGCTAAGTAAGTTAAGCTAATAACAGGCATATAATAACATGCGTTTTATCTGGTTTTATCTGATTTTATCTGGTTTTATCTGGTTTTTGAAAATGACCCTCTGACTCCGTCCCCCAGGGCCACCCAGCCACACCGCAGCCCCCAGGCCACCCCAAGCCCTTCAGAACAGACTCTCCTGACCGTCTATCCATGATTCCTGCGGGACATCATGCACTTTGTCCCCATCCATATGATCCCCTATCAGAAAGGGAGAATCTGGATCATGCAATCTGTTCTGTGCATATATCACCGATGGTTCCGCATTTGCATAACAGTATTTGCAAAGGTGCATACAGGTATTGTACGCTCCTATATCACAGGACAGATAACAGGCACACTCAGCTCTGGCGCCCTTTTTCTTTGGAACGATCAGCCTTTTACCGATCGCCTTTTCATAATCGCTGATCTTCATACACCCGCTACAATCGGCCCCATACACGGCAAGTTCATCTCCTTCGGCACAAGGCTTCACGGTCATCCCGCATTCTGTAGCGATCTTTATGATCTCTTTTCCGATCAATAACCGATCAGTTTTCGAAACTTCTCTTGCTTCCGGGAAATTCCTCCTGACTTTCGGATACAGATCGATAAAACTGATAACCACCGTCTTCGTATACCCTTTGAGGCTCTCCGCAATCTGCCTGAAAGCATGTAAATGGTACTCTGACGTATATTTATCTGAAAAAAAGATCGGATCATACCTCCATCCGACGGCGTCCGGCCCTACCAACCCCGATAAGGTCTTAAAGTCCTCTATCAGACGATGCTTATCTGGAACATTGGGCTCAATGTCCCGTCCGTACGGGGTCAGTGTCACAAACCAATATTGACCGAACTCCTTTAGCAGATCCATATACAAAAACATCGGAGCGGGGTTCTTGGTACAAAAACCTATCACATCCACAAGAGACGGATCCAGCCTGTATCTGCTCACCTGACTCGGATTGTAAGGATTTCGCACACAGACGTATCCCTCTTTTATTCTGTTGGAAAACCACTTGGAGTAAAATGCAGGTATATCCGTTCTTTGGCCGGTATTGATTATCATATGATCATCCCGCTTTATTTAGTGTTCCTCGTAAGGACCATGCCTTCTGTTGATCCGACAAAACCAAGCTTTTTATACAAAGGCCGTCCCTCTTCTGTAGAATCAAGACTGATTTCGGTAACTCCCCGGTTCCATGCCTCATCTATCAGCATCGATACCATTTTCATCGCGATCCCCTGTCTTTGCCATTCCCTCATAGTATATACATTCATAAGGTGCGCCCTCTTTCCCGTCGGATGCGAATACGTCGGCATAATGTGGATGTAACACATTGTCGCGCAGCCTATGACACGTTCCCCATCCAGTGCAAGCACAGTGGTCTGATCTCCTTTTTCAAAATACTCCCGGCTGCTTTCGATCAGCTCATCCCCGTACTCATAATAAAGATCCAGATCGTTTACGACTTTAAGCATTTCAAGACGGCTGCTCATAAGCAATCCCATATCATCAGAAGTTGCGATCCGGTAACGAACGTCATAGGAAAGCTGATCTGGCAAATGATGAAGATACATATCCAAGGCATCCGTGCTCCCCCTTAAAACCTGCATCAGACCCTTGTCCGGATAAGAATGATTATCATGATAGTCTACTTCACCTTCATTCCTGATCTCAAAAGCAAGCTTCTCTTCTTCCGTAGAAAAATCAGCATTAACCCCTTCCTTATTGCCTCTCGCATCAAGCCTTATCCACTTGTCAAGACAAGCAACATAAACCGTATTCATAGCATGAATGCAATATCCTGTATCCGGGGAATCCCCGAGCGTAAGGCGCTGATAGCTGAACCCGGCCGGGATCCCGTTTGCCCGAAGCAGCGCTGCCAAAAGGTTGGCCTTAGCCCAGCAGATCCCCACACCGGCTTTAAGCGTCTCACTCGCAGAAACGGTAACCCGCTTATCCTGCACATCCCACGAATGCCTGATCTCATCTCTGACAAAATAATATGCATTCTTTATCAGAGCTGATTCATCATGTGATCCCGCCTTTAACCTCTCTGCCAGGCTTTTCACATCCGGATCGTCGTAATCCACAAACTCGGTTTTTTCCAAATATTCGTTATGCATGCCTTTCTGCCTCAATATTTTCAGATCGCTCTCCATCTATCCACTCTTTGTCAAAATAAAAACGAAGACGGAGCGATCATGCCCTGGTTTTTCCGCCCTAATACCAGTCAATAAATTCTTTTTTCCGGGTATCTTATGATCTTTTCAACGATCCGGTGAAGAATAAATGCGATCGGAAGAGAGATCGCCGTAACCGCTGCTACATACAAAAACGGATTTTGAATATGATACAGCGGTTTGACCGTATTCTGAATAAAGGCAAATGAAAAGAGCTGCACAAACAGAGGATGCACGAGATATATCTCCAGAGTAAAGCCTCCAAGGAACAATAAGACCTTATTCCCTATCTTTATCTTCATACCGATCAGCATAACAAAAACAACAAAGGAAAAGGCCGAGATCACCTGTCCCGTCAATTCTGCAATGAAATGAGGCACCTCCTGATATTCGTATCCTAAGACGCTGATAACCTGATAATAATAATTTGACACAATAAAACCCGCCATAGTGACCACGAAAGAGATCACCACCCAGACAGGATAGCCCTTCTTAAAAAAGGAACCGATCTTTTCCCTGTGTCTGGCTGTAATGATGCCTGCGGCAAACAAATGTGGTGTGTTGTACCACCATGTCCCCGGGCTTAGCAGCATACAAAGAATAAAATAGATACTGGTAGCGACAATTGTAACTGCCATCCCGGCCTTTTCATTTTTGATCAGGTGAAAAGAAAGATAAAAGACCAGGTACATATAGATCATCGCAGGTATGTACCAGATGTAATCATAGGTATTGATCCATATCGGTTTCTCGATCACCATTCCTTTGCCCTGCTCTACCAGAAAAAAAGTGACCCACATAACAACGGCCGGAATAAGGATCCTTAAAAAACGTTTATAATAACCGATAAAGAATCCCTCTTTCCGCCGGCTGGCAGTATACATTCCATAGCCAGAACAGAAGAAAAAAACCGCAACGCACAGATATCCGAGAAAGAAAAAGGCCTCCAGCCCATGTACCATCCGGCCCGATGCAAACCACAAAGCTAAAGTTCTCTGGGAACAGTGATGTAATATGATGATCAAAGCGCAAAAGCCCAGGAATGACTTCGTTTGCGCATATGATAACACATCTTCATTCCATTCCTTACTCTTACAGAGCTTTGCTCCCCAGAAAAGGCATACTAAAAGAACTGCATATAAAATGTACTGCATTATTTATTCCTCCGATATCTGATCTCAATGACCCTTTCACAAAATTCCATCAGTCTTTCCCGCAGATCTACAGGAACAAAGCTCTCCACGCCCGTATGATTTCAGTCAGATCCACCACTCGGGTGTCAGGTCTCCCAAAGTCACGATCCTCTCCTCTTTATGATCCATCATGATCTCAATATCATAATAATTTTTGGGCATCAACTGCACCATGAGCTCCCGACAGGCCCCACAGGGCGCACCGCTCGAACCGTCAGGCAGGATGGCAATGACCTTTGATATTTCCTGCTCCCCGTTGGTGATCATATTAAAAATGGCATTCCGTTCTGCGCAAATTCCGAGAGTAGAGCAGGTGTCTATGCAAACCCCGGTATATATCCTGCCGCTCCCCGAGAGGATTGCTGCGGAAACCTCTCCACAGGTGACGTAATCGGAAATCTTTCGTTCATTCCTTACGGCTGTGGCCGCCTCATACATCCTGTCCCACTGCCACTGATCTCTTGTCATG
>JAILQK010000183.1 GCA_024699045.1 Lachnospiraceae bacterium
TACAGGCGGGGCGAATATGCTTTCAGCAGTAATAGTACTATCGATCATGATCCTGCCTACAGTTATAAGTGTCAGCACGTCTTCACTAAAAGCGGTACCGGATAATCTGAGAGCGGCTTCACTTGCACTTGGGGCAACAAAGGAGCAGACAATATTCAAGACACTGATCCCGGCGGCAAAGTCAGGGATCCTGACCGGAGTTGTTCTGGGTATAGGAAGAGCTCTTGGTGAAGCTATGGCGATCAACATGGTAGCCGGCGGAGCGGTAAACATACCGTTGCCGTTCAATTCCGTGCGGACGCTTACAACACAGATAGTCAGTGAAATGGGGTATGCCAGCGGCCTTCACAGGCAGGTTTTATACACGGTCGGTCTGGTGCTGTATGTCTTTATCATGATCGTCAATTTTATCCTCCTTAAAGCCCGGAAAGGGGGGATCAAAGATGACAATAAGTAAAAGAAAGGTTGTTGATGCAATTATAAGATCGATGATCTGTCTATCTGCGGCGTTTTCAGTGCTGCTCCTTGCAGGGATAGTGATATATGTGTTTTCAAAAGGATTAAAGTCAGTTAACTGGTCTTTTCTGACATCGGTTACGAGTGTACTCAATGGAACCGTGGGGATCGCGGGCAATATCGTAAATACACTGTTTATCATCGTGATCACTATGATCATTGCAACGCCTATAGGGGTGGGCAGCGCTATTTATCTGAATGAATATGCAAAGCCCGGCAGGCTGGTAACACTGATAGAGTACGCTACGGAAACACTTTCGGGTATTCCCTCTATCATTTTTGGTCTGTTCGGAATGATGTTTTTCGGAGAAAAACTGGGGCTTGGTTATTCTCTTCTTACCGGGTCACTGACACTTATCATGATGGTCCTGCCTCTTATGACAAGAAATACGCAGGAAGCGTTAAAGACGGTACCCGATGCATATCGTAACGGAGCCATAGGGCTTGGAAGTGGTAAGTGGCATATGATCAGAACCATCCTGCTTCCCAGCGCTATGCCGGGGATCATTACCGGGACGATATTCGCTATCGGACGGATAGTAGGCGAGTCAGCGGCATTGTTATTTACGGCAGGAAGCGCAAAGCTGTTACCCAAGGGATTCGCAGGATTGCTGGACAAGCCGTTCCAGTCGGGGGGGACCCTTACGATCCAAATGTATCTGTCCGCTACAAGTGAGGGTGACTTTGATACCGCATTTGGGATAGCGGTCGTTCTGATCGTTATAGTGCTGGGTATTAATCTCGGTACCAAGGCATTGACTAAACGTTTTGATATGACTCGAAAGGAATGATAATGGAAAAGACAAAGATATCGGTACGGGAGCTTAACCTTTACTACGGCGATAATCATGCGTTGAAAAATGTAAATATGAATATAAGGGAAAATGCGATCACCGCCTTTATCGGACCCTCCGGTTGCGGCAAATCCACATTCTTAAAGACACTTAACAGGATGAATGATCTGGTGGAAGGGGTGAAGATAAACGGTACGATAGAAATAGACGGCGAGGATATTTATGCAAAGCGGGTTGATACAACCCTGCTCAGAAAAAAAGTGGGGATGGTCTTTCAGCAACCCAATCCGTTCCCTATGAGTATATATGATAATGTGGCCTATGGCCCGAGGATACATGGAATAAAAGAAAAAAAACAATTGGACCGGATTGTCGAGGAGAGCCTTAAGGGGGCAGCGATCTGGGACGAAGTGAAGGACAGGCTTAAGAGATCGGCGCTGGGATTATCGGGAGGACAGCAGCAGAGGATATGTATTGCCAGAGCTCTTGCGGTGGAACCGGAGATCCTTCTCATGGATGAGCCGACTTCTGCACTTGATCCTATCTCAACGACCAAGATCGAGGACCTAATGGAAGATCTGAAGAAACGGTATACGGTTGTGGTTGTTACCCATAACATGCAACAGGCGGCCAGAGTCTCTGATCATACTGCCTTTTTTCTTGTCGGAGAGATGGTGGAATTCGGAGACACCAAGCAGATCTTTTCATATCCGAAGGATAAAAGAACCGAAGACTACATTACTGGAAGGTTCGGCTGATAACATGGTTCATCCGGAATCCTGTGCTGAAGTATGGATACAGAAGGGGGTTTTACATGAGAAATAAATTTGAGGAACAGCTTTCGGAATTAAACCAGGAAATGGTGCAGATGGGAAATAAGATAATGGAGTCTATTGAAAATGCGATAGATGCCCTGGTGAATAAAGATACGGAAAAAGCCAGATCTATAATGGAGAACGATGCAGAGATCGATCAGCTTCAAAAGCAGATAGAACATATATGCTTTAATCTGCTGATCCAGCAGCAGCCTGTCGCGAGGGATCTGCGCACGGTCACCGCGGCGATGAAAATGGTCACTGATATGGAAAGGATAGGGGATCATGCGGCGGACATATCCGAAATGACTGTCTTAATGGGAGAAAAAAGCAGAGCGGATACTTTCGAGTATATACAGAAGATGGCATCAGAAACTCTGCTTATGCTTAATCACAGTATAGAAGCCTATGTCGAAAAAAATGCGGATAAGGCAAAGGAGGTCATCGAACACGATGATATCGTGGATTCTTTATTTGATGCTACCAGGGAAAATGCTGTAGAGCTTATTTTGGCGGATCCGTCAGAAGGTGAGGAAGCAACGGATTATCTGATGATAGCAAAGTATTTTGAACGCATAGGTGATCATGCAGGAAATATAGCGGAGTGGGTCATATACTCACTGGGTATAATGGCAGATGATATGATCTGAATGACAAAAGCATAGATTTTACATAGATTTTACATAAATATGTCCATAGATTTTACATTGTTTTCGTATCCTAATACCAAATCACCGGTATAGATCGAAAAGCAAGGGAATCATATGGACATATTTGATCTGCTTAATATGACAGGGGGACTCGCTCTTTTCCTGTATGGAATGAACATAATGGGGAACGGACTGTCTAAGATGGCAGGAGGCAAGCTGGAAAAGATCCTGGAAAAGCTGACAACTAAACGGATCTATGCGGTTCTGCTCGGGGCGGGAGTTACTGCGGTTATCCAGTCCTCCTCCGCTACAACGGTCATGGTAGTGGGTTTTGTTAACTCAGGGATCATGAAACTGTCACAGGCAGTCGGTATCATTATGGGAGCTAATATAGGTACAACGATCACCTCATGGATGCTGTCGCTTACGGGGATCGAAGGAAGCACTGTCTGGTTGAGATTATTAAAGCCGTCATCATTTTCTCCTGTTTTGGCGGCCGTTGGCATCATACTCGTAATGGCAAGCAAAAGCGAATCTAAAAGAAAAGATATCGGCGGAATAATGCTTGGATTTGCGATCCTTATGTTTGGGATGGAGACTATGAGCAGTGCGGTATCCGGTCTGTCCGATAACACCTCCTTTACGAGTATAATGACAGCATTTAGCAATCCGGTGCTTGGAATGGCGGTCGGCGCCGTACTTACCGCGATAATACAAAGTTCATCTGCCTCAGTTGGCATACTTCAGGCACTTTCCACGACGGGAGCAGTCAGCTATGCAGTTGCGCTGCCTATAATCATGGGGCAGAATATAGGGACCTGTGTGACATCGATCATCTCATCTATAGGGGCAAGTAAAAATGCCAGGCGAGCGGCAATGGTCCATCTGTACTTTAATCTTATCGGTACGATCCTTTTTATGACGCTGTTCTATTCCCTGAATAATTTTATAGAGTTTGCTTTTTTGGCGGAAAATGCCGACGCGGCGGGTATAGCCGTAATACACAGTCTTTTTAACATCGGCGCTACAGTAGTATTGTTCCCGTTTTCCGACAGACTGGTTAGACTTGCCGAGGTCACGATACCTGACAGAAAGAGCAAAGAGGAGATCATTACGGAGACGATGGTTTCTATAGATGAAAGATTCCTGAACCGTCCCGCCTTTGCAATGGAGCTTTGCAGAGGAAAGGCTCATGAAATGGCTGAGCTTACCGGGAGGGCAATAGGACTTGCTCTTGAGGTATTATTAAATTACGATAAAGAAAAGGCCGATGAAGTGATCCGTTTGGAATCAGAGGCAGACAGGTATGAGGACGTTTTGGGATCTTATCTCGTAAAGCTTTCAAGTAAGAATATTTCCATGTCAGACAGTCAGAGCATGTCTATAATCCTGCATA
>JAILQK010000200.1 GCA_024699045.1 Lachnospiraceae bacterium
TGCATATGTGGGCAGAGCCGTCTGCTTCTCCGGCTGTCTGCAGACCATAGATCACTCCGGTCGTATTTACGGCAATATCCGCCCCGGGTATGAGCTTTGTAGTACCTCCTAACTTCTGATTGAGGTTATCGGCTATCAGCAATCCGTTTGCTCCCATGGCGATGTTCATAAGCTTTGATGCATTTCCTGCATACATGCTTCCCTTCACATCCAGGAGTCCGGCTGCCATTGATATCTCTCCGGTCCAGAGAGCGGCTCCGTCCGATACATCGATAGCAGAGGTTGCGGCTGTGGTTTTCACGGTACCGATATTCCATGCTCCGCTATGTACCTCGATCCTTTCAGCCTCTATTGTTGTATTCTCCAGTACTGCCTTATCGCCGGTCCAGGATCCATCCCTGCTCTTTAAGATCACGGTCCCCTTGCTCGTGGCTGATATGATGATGCCGTCCGCAAGCGTGTGTGTCTCATACTGATCCGGATCATCATCGGGGTTTACAAGGATAAGCTTCTTTCCCGAAGCCACCTTTAAGCTTCCCTTCTTTGCGGCAGTATCCACATATTTGGGGAAGTCTGAAAGGGTCAGATCCTCTCCTGCCGTCAGCATCTTACCGTTCAGATCAAAGCTTACCTTTGATGCCTTGTCGCCATAGTCCAGTGATCCCGCTTCGGATGCCGTCATCAGATAGTCCTTATTCAGGCTTATGGTATAGTGCGCATTGCTGTCTGTGGTATGGGACAGCTTGTCATTTATATAATCTCCCGCTCCTTTAAGCGTTCCGAAGGTATAGCTATCCGAAGGATCCGCATTCGATGTATCGGTATATGATACGGTTATCGGATTCCCGTCAGTCACAGTGACCTTGCAGGCCGTAGTGACACCCGATGTGTCATTCGCTGTTGCATAGATATATGTCGTCCCTTTTGATACCCCTTTTACAAGAGCCTTGTTCGGATCCCCAATATCAGGTGTCACGGAAGCTATGGCATCATTTCCGGAACGCCATGTGATATCTTGATAGGTTGCATTATCGGGATACACCTTTGCTTTAAGTATGGCGCTTCCGTTATCGTAGCCTCCGGCTACGAACTGAAGAGCTGATACATATTGATCCGATGTATCAAGGATATCAATATAGTTCACCGGGATCTCACGCTCGAGCTTTTTCACGGTGACAGTCACATGAGCCTTAATTCCGTTCACCGTGGTAGCGGTAACGACAAACTGCTCAGGGAAGTCATAATATGAATCATACATAGCCCCCGCAGTGACTTTACCCGTAGAATCAACGATGAGTCTGTCATTGTCGGTACCGTTGGTGCTCCAGGTCACCTTGTCATAGCCGGGTTTGAAGGCGGTGCCCGCAGGCTCAAGGACTGCATTCAGCTGAAGGCTCTGCTTCGGGTACTGCTTCCAGTAGACCTCATATTTTCCGGTCGCCGATGTGATGCTGATCCCGGAAGGCATCGGATCCAGATCCTTGACCGTGATATAAACATCCCTGTATACCCTGTTTCCCGCTTCATCGGTGATGGTCGCTCTGGCCCTTGCGCTTCCGGCTGCTTTTGCTTCTGCCGTTATCGTCGAAGTTTTTTGCGCCGTATCCGTCTCGGGCGTGCCAAGGGATATTACCCTGTTTCCTCCCACACGCGGGAAGCTGTTTGCGACACTCCATTTTATTTCTTTTATGGGAGATGTAAGTTCCTTTTCTGAAATGCTGAGATCTATCGTTATGGTATTGGGCTTTGTATCCGTACCTGCTCCTGTGCCCGTATAAAGTGTGATCCTGGCATCATCGCCCAGCATCGGTGATCCCTCAAACACTATATCCGATGCGTCAAGAGAGGATATCAGACCGTTTCTGAAAGTAATGATATTCCCGTTTTCATCCGGAAGTCTCACAGCTTCCGATGCACCGAGAAGAACGGCCTTGGTCTCATCCGTATAATATATGACAGGAGATGAACTATAGTCTGCATACCACAAAAGCCTTCCGTCCCTGTGGTCATGATCGTCGAAATAAAAACCGTCAGACTCAGTACCCCTGTAATATCCCTTAGCAAGCTTTCCGTCGGTGAATGCAAAGTATTTTTCGGAGTCAACCGCTGTCAGACCGTTCTTTAAAACGGTATCGCTTACTCCCTTTATAAGCTCAGGCACTCCGCCCTCAAGTTTAACGGCGGAATGTACCGTATCATTTGAGAAGCCGTACACTTCTCCCTGTGCAAGAGCATCCGTATCGATCTTTTTTCTTTCTCCGGCTCCCTCCGGATCAAAGTAATATACATACCAGTCCGTTTTTCCTTCGACGGTTTCCGGCGCGGCATATAAGGTGTCCTTTATCCTGTGTCCGTTTTCGTCAAGAAGATAGTATCTGTCTCCGACCTTTTGAACTGCTTTCTGCCCTCTCTCTGCCTTGACTGCTTCTCCTTTTTTTAAGAATACAAGCTTTCCGTCCTGCATCATCCAGCCGGTGCCGTATTCTATACTGCCAAGATATCTGCTGATCGGGTCCACATCCTCTTTTCGCTGGTAGTGATATGATCCTTCGGTAACGGTCTTCCATAAAGCCTCAAGCTCGGCTCTGGTTCCGGGATAATACACGGTCCCGCACGGCTTATAGTCGGGAGCGCCTGAATTGACAAGGATATCTTTAAGTACCAGAGCATCCATGTTCTTCAGTGTATAAGGAATATATATATCCTTCACACCTGTCGGATCACTGTTTTCATCCGCCTTGAAGCTGATCGAACTGAAAAGATCGCTTGTATTATTCGGAAAATCCGTGACTCCGTACGGTATCTCCAATGCTTCCAGTCCGCCGTTATCCAGTGCTTCGCCTCCGTTAAGCCGGTATGCTCCCAAAAGCGCATTATCAAAAGCTTTCTCTCCTATGGTCCTTACGGAATCCGGGATAGTCAGATCCGTGATGGATGCGTTTATAAATGCTTCGCTTCCGATCTCGGATACATCTCCTTTGAAAACGACGGATCTTATTTTCGAATTAGAAAACGCACTGTCCGGTATTTCGGTAATACCGCTTCCTACAGTCACTTTTTCAAGCGAGGAACAGTTCGCAAAGGAAAACTTGTCTATGGATGTCACCCCGTCCGGTATGATAAGCTCCGTGATCCCGGTCAGCTGAAAAGCGCTTATCCCTATTGTCCTTACTGTTTCGGGAAGACTGACATCGGATAGTGAAGAACAGTTATAGAAAGCACCCCGATAGTCTGAGCCCTCGATATTCGTAAGTCCGTACGGAATATCGATCCATGTCAGATTTTTGTTATCCTTAAAAGCTGCACTCTCTATGACAGTCGCGGAAGAAATATCCACGCTTGTCAGATCGCAGCCTTCAAAAGCGCCCTTCGGTATCTTATTTACAAGCGGAAGCTTTGCGGTATGCAGTCCTCTGCATCCGTAGAATGCATTCTCGCCCAGCGACCTTAGGGCGGGAGCTTCGATACCGTTTAATGATACGCAGTTCTTAAACGATGATTTTCCTATTGATGTAAGCTTCGGGGCCTTCAACACTCCGGAAAAAGACAGCCTGCCGCATCCTTCGAAAGCACTCTCTCCTACGCCTGTCACATCGGCAAAGTCAAACTCATTTCCCTCTGTATCTTTTATCGAAGAAAGCATTGAGCAGTTCATAAACGCTTCTTTTTCAATGATCTCAAGAAGCGGGGAGGCTATGACTATCTCTGTCAGACTATTACATCCATTGAAGCAGCCCTCTCCTATCCTTTCAACTGTCGCCGGGACATTGATCGTTTCTATATCACTTCCCTGATAGTCTCCGGAAAAAGCATTATTTCCTATGGATCTAAGTCCGTCAGGCAGTGTCATACTAAGATGCACGCTCTTGTGCTCGGGGTCTGAGGCTGAAGCCACTCCGCAGTTAAAAAACGCACTGTCCCCTATCTTTTCCAACCGACTGCCTACACCGAATTCAACCGTTTCCAGATAACGCAGTCCTTTGAACGCTTCATAATCTATTGTTCTGACCGAAGCGGGAAGCTTTATGCTCTTTACGATCTCACCGAGTTGGACATGACCGGCCTCTCCGTTTGTGTCAAAGAACGCATCCGGTCCTATCCTTGAGATCACGGCTCCGTTTTTCATGGAGGAAAGGTCTATCGTATTATCATTTCCGGCTACAGCATCCGTATCCGAATAAAGACCTGTGATCATATAGCTTCCGTCAGAGAGTCTTACGGCATTGTACTTCAGTCCGTCCTGAGCTTCGAGCACCACTCCTGCTGTATTATCATCCACAACAATAATATCCGTGCTCCATGTATAGGTATCGTTTACCGTGACACTCACTGTTGCCGTACCGGACCTTACGGCTGTCAGTTTGATCACGTCATCTGTATTGTGTGAGGTCGAAAGCTCATGCTCCAGAGCATTGCCCGTTATCTCCCACTTTATATCCGGGGCAGGAGTAAGTGCAGCCACACTGTTCTCTCCCGAACCGTTTAACAGCATATAGAGATAAATATATTTTTCAGCATCATAGATGCTTCCCGAGTTGATATGCAGCACACCGGATGAGTTGTCTGCGACTCTGATCCCGGTTATCTCGTAATCCGCCGATGCACTAAGGTGAAGCTCTTCCGTATTGCCGCCCTTCAGCCTGTCATAAAAGTTTCCTTCGGAATCAAAAAGCGTTTTACAGAATTCTGCAGGAGCAGCAAATGACGGAAGACCTTCGGGGAAGAAAAAGCGGTCGCATCCTTCAAGGTGCGCAAACGAATCGGTGCAGAGAGAGTATACGTTATCTCCGAATACAACATCTCTCATATCCAATGCCGATATAAGCGGCGCCGATATCCTTAAGCCCCCGTATCTTTTCAGATGCGAAAGGTCCAGTGAGTGCTCTCCGAGGATAAGCTCAGTAGCGCCATCGAGGGTGATCATCGTCTGACCTGTCCCGCCGGCAAATTCCAGAGCGCTGAATCTGCGCCCTGTAAGGTCAAGTCGTGGGAGCTCCGCAAGAGTAAACATTTTCTGGGCATCTGTCACGCTTTCAAATGTGGTGTTGTCTCCCCATATTATCTGCTTTACCTTGGGAAGATACAGCATGCCGTTGGTGTATTGCACTTTTCTCGTATCAAAGTTTGAAAGGTCAAGAATGGAAAGCGCGGGACCGGGATCATAATGTCCTCCTTTTCCCACATTCTCAACCCACGTCGGCTTGATGTGCGTAGGATCCATACCGTCACCTCTTCCATACTCCGACGTATAGGGATCGTCATGTGAAGGTACGGTCTCGATCTTTTTCCGGTCGCCAAGCATATACCCTCCGAACATCCCCGTCATGTCGGTGACGTTATCTGTATCCATGGATGTCAGATTGGTTATTGTCGCAAGCTTACTGTCTCCCTCAAAGAGATAGCTCATATTTGTAACCTGTCTGCTGTCCATACCGGAAGGAAGCGTGAGGCTCTCCATGTACGGATCATACAAAAACATGCCCTGCATGGTCTTCACCCCGGAAAAGTCAAAATTTGAGATATCAAGAGAATGCACGGTAGTACATGCGAACATATAGGACATATCCTCAGCGGACGAAGTGTTAAAATTCGATACATCAAGAGCCGTTGCCGGATCCGAATAGCCGTTCGGTACATGATAGCTCTCAAACATGCTGCTGAAATCTTTTACCTTCCCTGTATCCAGTCCGCTGACATCTATGTTCTGTCCGTCTGTCATGGTGATATCCGCAAACATTGAGCTCATATCCTCAACATTTGAGGTGTCAAGAGCTTTGATATCAAGGGAAGAATAGTTCGTTACATCCAGTGTTTCCCTGTTGAATTTCCCAAGAAACATATGGGACATATTTTTTACATTTGATCCGACGGACTTCGGCGCTCCCTCAAAGCTTATGCTCGTAAGCAGCCTCGCGGACGCCCTCGGGTCACTTGCAAAAAGATATGAGCAGTCATCGGGCAGTCCGATCCCTTCTCCGAGCACAAGATTTTTAGCCATATGAGGCACTATATTGCCTCCGGGAGCGAGCTTCACATCGTACGTTTCTCCCGATACGGGATCTCTATAACTTCCCGGTATCCTCCATGTTTCTGTCACAAGGCCGGCTCCGCTCTTATCCTTCCAGTCATCACCCGTATATCCGAGCTCCCATCTCCTGATGAAAAGAGTGTAGATATCAACGTTATACAAAGTGATCTGATCTCCCGCCATACGATACTGGTAGGGCATGAGGCTGAACTCCCCCATTCTTGAGCCCTGGTAGGGAACATCATCCCAGCAGGGAGCCTTTTGATAATATTTGTCCTCGTCCACATTTCCGGTACTTAGGAAGAGAGGGTCATGATCCCAGCTGAAATCATAGCTTTTCTTTCCGTTAGGATCTTCACTCTGCTTAAACAGAACATCTATATCTGTGTCGTTTGCGTCATAGCACATGGCGACTATCGCTATAGGATGAGCAGGATCCGAAAAGTCGGAGCCGTTAAGCTTTACCATTCCCTTTAATGTCGGAACGTGGCGGTAATAGTCCTTCTGTATGTCGGGATCAGCATCAATACAGCCGGCTATATCTGCGTTTATGTTCCTTACTTCCTCGAGTGTTTTTTTCTCGGTATCGGTCGTCCCAAGAGCCACATACATGGTGTCATCCTCATCATCCACCATGAGATCTTCCTTTGGTATGGGAACACTCTTTATCCTCCTGTATGATCCGTCATCGTCCTTTTCATACTCCCACGCATAGAGTGCCGTGTTTTCGATTTTTTGTATATTATGGACAGCCGGACCCGAATCAGGATAAGACGTACTGTAGAGCATATAATCATTACTCATTTCGACAGGTATCCGGTCAAGAGAAAAAACAAGATCCGTATCCCAGTTTGCGGGCTTCCCTTTTGATTCAAAAGGCGTATCATCGTCATCATCCGTCAGATTCAGGAAGTTATCTCTGTCATATGCGACAATATCACTGTCATCGTATCTGATGATCTCATGACCCTTAAAATATCTGCCGCCGTGACGCTCCAGCTGCAGGTCACCCTCAAACGCAGCATAGAGCTCCTTATTGTCATCTGTCGCTTTGTCATAGCCATCTAAACCGATCTTGTCTATCACGGTATTTGCGCTGACAATATAACTATCCGATTCAAGTATGCTATCCGCGGAAATATTTGACAGCATCCTGTTTACGGATACGGTCTCGCTGTTTTGCGAAACGGACAATTCACTCTCTTCTGCCGCATCATCCGATACTGCCTCAGGAACAGCATCGCCGTCGCCATCTTCATTGATATCTCCGCCATCGTATCCACCGGAAGTATCCATGCCCCTGTCATCACCCGAACTCACATCCGTATCATTTCCGGATATCCCGTCGGTGCCCTCATCGGTGCTCTGCATCCCGCCTTCCGTAATATCAGCGGATGCATCCCCTCCGGAAGGCTCTGCATATGCGGGTATCGGATCCATGAGCAGTGACTGCAGGATAAGAACCGCACATAGTAAAAGAGCGAGGGATCTTTTGTTCTGTATATTGGTATTCATGGGCATCTCCTTTCGTCAGACGATGCGTAACACTTGATATTGTTCTCCGAGATACAAAAATACATATTCATACTATACGAAAAAAAAAAAGCCCGACAAGTTTACAAATCTGTAAACCCCGCGCCAATCCCGCGCCGTTGCTTGATCCTGTGAAATTGTTCTTTTTGAGGTGATTTAAAGGAAAATCAGAAAAGACCGGTGAGCTCGTCTTTATTTCCGGTTTTTGTTTTTTCGTAGAGTTTATTGAGATAGCGGTACATCATCGTACGGGAGATGCCGAGTTCCTCGGCCAGTCTGCTCACCTGTGCATCCGGCTTGACCATCAGAAGTGCGAGCACATCCCTCTCCCGGGGTGTGAGGTTGTATTTCCCTGCCATATCGTCGATCTTATCCTGCATAGCGGTGTCGGTGTGCTCCCCTGACGGGACAGCTTCCGGACTCTTCTGCCGCAGAAAGAAAAAGTACATGAGCACCAGTCCCATGATACCTATGCTTATCAGGCTGCTGAGAATAAAAGAGGATGTCATGTCATTCAGATCCACCTTGCTCAGGATCAGACCGATCAGGCCGTCAAAGATCATCGCTATCCTGAAAAAGGATGCCCACAGCTCGCAGTGTCCCGTCTTTGGCGCGATCCGAAGAAAGGTAAATATGATGTATGAATACAATACCCCGGTGAAAAACCAATATATGTATAAAAATGCGGGGCTCTCTGCCATTCCGGAAGGGATCCATGTGATCATGATGACAGCCAGGATGACGCAGGCAAATCTGAGCTCATTCTTTTTCCTGTCGATCAGAAAGCCCATGAGAAAATAGGGCAACGCTACAAAGAGGCGTGAAATACCGTACATAGCTCCCGAGTTTGCGGCATAGGACTGAAGCAGCAGAGTCCCCACCCTGGATGTGCATATCATTATGATCAAAGTTGTATATATGGCAAGGATGATCTCTCTTTTATTACCTTCACGAAGAGTTTTATCATCAGCCGAATACGGAAGCGGATCCATGAACATCCAGTCCTTCGCCGGATTGATCACGACAAAGGTGATCAGGCAGAAGCTCGCTATCATGACGGTCAGCATTATGGCATCCTGCTTTACCCTCACCCAGAGTATATAGTGGATAATATAGGCAAGCGCCGCTCCCGCTGCGAGAATCAGACCTCCCCTGCTATGAGAAAAGACTCCCACGGACATATAATAATAGACAGCTCCGCCCACGTAACCCAGAGCATACATCACGGCAAGGGCTACAATGGGATCGATGCCGGTATGATCACAGAGCATCAGTATGAGGAGTCCGCCGGAATAAACCATATTTCCCAGAAAAAGCATGATCCTTCTGACCGGAATGCTTTCCGTAAGACGCCGGCTTAAGGAAAAGCTCAAAAAGCCCAGTGACATGGTTATTATCTTGACGTTATACCAGTTACCTATCCAGCCTGCCCTGCTGTCCGTATATACACTGCATGCCATCATGTTGAGCTGAAAAATGGCAAAAAGCGATATCAATAACAATTCGATTGGGATCTTTTTTTTCATGTCCTGTATTTTAGACGTTGGAACGGAAAAAATCAAAACCCCGGGCAGAATGCGTCAGTCAAGTAAACATTGAAAATTGTTCCAGCAATTCAAATGATCATCCCGATATCTCAAAGATATCAGTATTAGATTATTGTTTTCTGTCAATCGATCAGGGGAAGGTTTCCGTGATTGATTGGAAGTATACCCTTGGAGGCATATCCTTGTCATGACTTGTGGCTGATGATGGTAATAGCTCCTTCGATAGTTACGGTATCTTCTGCCGGCTCTGCCTCTACCTCTTAATCTATAAAAGTCTGAAAATGAACCCCGCAGCGGTACTTTTCTGTTTCATAGAAAGTCGGAGATATTCCTATTGCTACATATTTTCCATTGAACATTGCTTCATAGTGAGGCTTTGAACACTCATAATCATGAAAATGATCCTTTGCCTGATTCTCTGCATTCTCGTAATAGGACATATATACTGTATTTTCGGCGGTAACGTTTTCTTTTAGACCGTGTACGCTGCCGAGAATGCTGTGTATTTCATCCCTATGTTCCTGGCTGTCTTCTACCCAGCCGTGTCCGTCTAAATTTAAGCTGGCATTGGTATAGGCTCGATAAGAAGCCACGGCTTCCAGCTCGGAATCAAATTCAAGAGGATCAACATTTTTTCTTTCACGTAAAGCATTCACTTTGTCTAATTCCTCCTGCTGCAGCTTTGTCAGTATGACCTTATATTGTGTCGATATCTCGTGACCTTCGCTTTTTGTCGCATTAACGCTTTGCTCTTTATCATTCAGCATATAGTATAGATAGTAGCACTCAAAGTCATGGCCAAATGCCTCATAAACACTTTGATCACAGTTGTAGAAATATGCCCCGACATTGAAATTTTCTGATCCCTGGCGTCCCTCATGTATTCCTCTGGTCTGAAACTGTCTCAGCAGCAGATCCTTATCGTAGTGGTATTGATGTGCGAGAGCAGGAAATTTCTTCATATAGTAGTCCGCATCAAACACGAGGCTCCAGTCGCAGATATCTATATATTTCTCATAAAGATCGCCGTAGTCCCATGTCAGATCATAGGGATTTACACATAATGGACCGTTTATAACAACCGCCTCGTTATTTGATTCACAATCCGCCTTAATACCCTTTAGGCGGCTGATAGCTTCAATGGTTCCGGGCTTGTCACCAAGATCCGTGTCTTCCGCAGCTTCACTCACATCTCCATCATCGGTATCCTGAGAAGCAGATGGTTCCTCTTTACCATCATCTTCCGTCATGTCTTCTTCAGGGGTAAGCTCTGCTTCTGATGTGTTATCAGGATCAGCCGTTTCCTGGCGAACAACAGTATCCGGTTCGCTTTCCTCAGTTGTTTCACCCGAAGCATCCGATGCTGATGCCTCATCCTGCTGTTTGGAAGCAGGAGAAGATCCTTCTTCCGTCGCATCAGTCGCGGAACACCCGGCAATCATCACGCATATAAATAAGATCAGAGAAATTGTTATCTTTTTCATTTTACACTCTCCTCCTGAACAGGGGTTGATCCCTTTGATTATACTATACCTGCAGCTTCTTATAAATCCGTACGGTATATTTCATCCATAACGCAGTACGTTTTCTATCTGTTACGATTTTATACCCGCCTTTTGCCCTGCCGTAAAATGCACGGCGCTATTTTGAGAAGACTTCCCCTGCTTCTATTCTACATAAGCCTTTTTAGCCGCCATGTCTTTTCTATGAAAGAGATTGTTGAATATCCATAATACTTTTCCCGTCTTTTTGGGTTCGGTATCAGCTTCCACCTGCTTAATACTGTAAGGGTTCTCCATACCGATCCACTCAAAGAACGCTGTTGCGTCCAGATGGAGATATGTGTTTTCATTAGTGTTACCGCTTTTCTTCACTGTTTCGTTAAGGAATCTCATAAGATCCTTTTCTTTCTTGGAATACTGCTTGTTAGACAGCAGCTCCCTGTTGACCTTCAGCTCATTATCATCCTCAACATAGGTGAATGCTTCCTGAATGGTTTTATCAAGATAAACATCACGCCACATCTGAACTCCTTTGATAGCGTAATCATTAATGGGTGTCACAGGGAAATTATCAGGGATATCCATTCCCAGCTCCTCAAAGTATCCAAGAAAGATATCCCTTGCAGGTCCTGCAAAGTCGGGAAGGAACTTTGAGTCGTATTTCACCTGATAGAATCGTTTCTGATTAAGCGCCCTGTCGCAGAAATCCATAAAAAGTCTGTTGTTCATGCTGTTTATGATATCTGACAGTTTCTGTCTCTCCTCTGCCGAAAGCGTTATCTTCTCATCTATTGATACGTAGTTTATCCTGGTCTGTAGCGGTGAGGTTAACTCAATGTTTTTATTTGATGCCATTATCATGTAGGGCCTTGGAGAAGCACCGAGTCCGTTTGCAACCGCCTTTATCCATGCTTCACCATACCAATTGCAATTCCTGCCCGAAAGAAATTCCTTTTCGACCTCATCTATTATCACAGGGAACAGATTGTTTTCCTTAAGACGGCTGTCCATAAAGGATTTCCCTTCATATTCCTTGTATTTCTTCCATTCTGGTATCCTGAATGCCCCATCCTGGAGCAGCTGGTTTATGGCCGACAGCAGTGGTGTCTTGCCGGAGCTGCTCTGTCCGCTTATGAATAAAATGTTCGGAACCTTTGACAGCATTTCATCCGTTCCATGAAATTCTTCTTTCATACCCTGCCTGTATTTCCAGAAGAACGGGCTTTGATAAGCATGGAGAAAAACTTCCCATATTTTCCTGCCAACAGAGCTGTTCTTATCAGAGACATTCCTCTCGTAGCATCTTGTAAATTCAATGAGCTTACTGATCTCTTCACGGATCTCATCACCGGACAGCTTGTTATTGAAACGGATGGCATCATTATCGATTCCAGGCCTGTGAGAATACAGAGTATTGTCGTCGGCGTGGTAGGTCAGTTCCATGCGCGGGGCAATATCTTTCTCACTTTCGCCGACCTTCTCTACC
>JAILQK010000084.1 GCA_024699045.1 Lachnospiraceae bacterium
AAAAAATTCGGATTTGACAATTAGTTACAAATATGTTAAATCTTTGTTACCATGAATAAAAGGAAGATTTCTGCATTAATAGCAGTTCTTGTCACATTGACCGTGACGACAACAGCATACGCAAAAGATAACGTACTTGGAGCCATTTCGGCCGGAGCGGAAAAGAAGGTTTCCGTTTCTTCCGATTCGAGCATGAAGATCATATCAGATACTGAGGCAAAGCCTGCAGCAAAGAGTGCTGCAAAGGTAACTGCAAAGAGTACAGAGATCAAGGCCGGTGCTGAAGCAACGATATCATCCGAAAGCGAAGCAGCAGTCAGTGAGGCAAAGCCGGCAACGAGCGATACCGAGGCCTCAGAGAGTACGGACAGTGCTTCCGAAAACAGCAGCGACGGAAAGGAAGTATGCGTTGCAAATGTTGAGGATTCCATGAATGTAAGGGCTGAAGCGTCCGAGGATGCTTCGGTCGTGGGATATATGTATAAGGATTGTGTTGGTGAGATCTTAGAGCGTAAGGACGGCTGGACAAAGATCAGATCCGGAAATCTTGAGGGATGGGCAAAAGACGACTATCTTATCTTTGGTGATGAAGCCAAGGCGAAGACTGACGGTGCCATGGTCGATATCGCTGTGATCAATGCGGATAAGCTCAGGATAAGGGCGGAAGCTTCAGAAGAGGCTGAGGTTAAGGCGATGCTCACAGAGGGTGATGAGGTTGAGGTTATAAGCACGGATGAGGATGATTGGACCAAGATCTCTTTTGAGGACGGTACTTCGGGATCAGATACCGGATATGTGTCTAATGATTATATCACCATAAAGACAGTTTATAAGTCTGGTGAGACTATAGAGGAAGTTAAGGAAAGAGAAGAAAAGTCCAAAGAGGCAAGGGAAGAGTCCGAGAAGAAGGACAAGGAAGAGAGAAAGAGTGAGGTTAAGTCAAGCGACAACAGCGATTCCGCAGCCGTAGAGATCTCCGAGGAGGAGCTCAAGGCAGCTTCATCGGAGAAAACCGAAGCGGCGGTAACGAACAACGGAGGGATATCCGCATCGACTGATGATGAGACACTTCTGGCGGCACTTATACAGTGTGAGTGTAATGGACCTTACGAAGCACAGCTTGCAGTAGGAGCAGTAGTCGTAAACAGGGCAAACGGAGGATATGGCTCCATATCGAATGCAATATATGCCCCCTATCAGTTCGGTCCCGCGTCGTCAGGCAAACTTGCCCGTACACTTTCGTCGGGTGCAATATCCGCAACCGCAAGACAGGCAGCGCATGATGCGATAAACGGGGTTTCGAATGTAGGGAATGCGAGATACTTCAGGAACGTCAGTTCAGGTCATGCAGGAATAGTAATAGGCAATCACGTATACTGGTAGTCAACGGGGATCTGAAAGAAACGTATCCCCTTGGAATTAACCCCTGGAATTAACCCCTGGAATTAACCCCTGGAATTAACCTCCGGAATTAACCCCTGAAATTCACCCTTGGAATTACGGACACCATGGATTTATATCTATGGTGTTTTATGTTATAATGTTATTTTACGAATAAATGTCATTACAATCATTTGATGGAGGTATGGAAATGGCAGCTTTGGTAATAATCCTGGTTCTTATCATTATTCTGATACTCGTTAATGTGAGGATCGTCCCACAGGCAGATGCCTACGTCATAGAAAGACTCGGGAAATACAAGACGACCTGGACAGCGGGAATACATGTAAAAACTCCTTTTATAGAGAGAGTTGCGGTAAAGATGTCTCTGAAGGAACAGGTTCTGGATTTTCCTCCCCAGCCGGTCATAACTAAGGATAACGTTACGATGCAGATCGATTCAGTGGTATTCTGTAAAGTCTTTGATCCCAAGCTTTATGCATACGGCGTCGAGCATCCGATAGCTGGTCTGCAGAATCTCGCAGCCACGACGCTAAGAAATATCATAGGTGAGATGGAGCTCGACCAGACTCTTACCGGACGTGATCAGATAAATTCAAAGATGCAGACGATCCTTGATGAGGCTACAGATCCCTGGGGGATTAAAGTGACAAGGGTTGAGATCAAGAATATCGCGCCTCCCAAGGAAATAGAGATGATAATGACGAAGCAGATGAGAGCCGAGCGTGAGAGAAGGCAGACTGTCCTTGAAGCTCAGGCGCATCAGGAAGCTGTCGTTGCAAGAGCAGAGGGAGATAAAAGGGCCAAGATCCTTGCCGCAGAGGCAGAAAGAGATGCGCAGATCGCTCTCGCAGAGGGCCGTGCAAAGTCAAAGAAACTTGTTTATGAGGCCGAGGCGGAAGGTATTAACATGCTCAATCATTCAACACCTACAGAGGGGGTATTGAGGCTTAAGGGCATAGACGCGCTTAAGGATGTGGCTGACGGCAGAGCGACGAAGATATTCATGCCGTCCGATATATCGGCGGTCGTGGAAACTCTTGGTGTGGCAGCGGAGTCTTTGGGAATCGGCAATTCTACACCGGTGGACGATACAGAAAAGCCGAAGCCCAAGCCTGAAATAGATCCGTGCATACACCCCGATACGGGTGACGGAGGAATAGAGGCGGCTCTTTCGACCGAGGCGATAATAGACGATATAGAGGCGCAGAGCGAGGATATGTAAAAGATGCATTCACTTAAAGGCAGAGATTTTTTGACTCTGAAGGATTTCACCCCTGAAGAGATATTATATTTGATCGACCTGGCGGCTTATTT
>JAILQK010000142.1 GCA_024699045.1 Lachnospiraceae bacterium
AGCTCAACGATATGCTTCACGATTGCCAGACCCAGTCCAGTTCCCCCGGTCTCTTTTGATCTGCTCTTATCTACACGATAGAATCTTTCAAATATCCGGTGCTGTTCGGAAACGGGTATGCCTATGCCATCATCCCTGACCATAAGGATCGGTCTGCCTTCCGAACACTTTACCGAGACCTCGACACTTCCCCCCGGATTATTGTATCTGATGGCATTCTGAGTCAGATTCTCAATCAGTTCCTTCAACATATCCTTATTCCCGCGAACTAATGTCGGTTCTCCCTCAAATGACAATATCACATTTCGCGCATTGGCATTGACTGTCAACTCATCCATACACTCTTCAACAGTTTCGCTCAAATCTATTTCATCGAAAGCAGGCTCATGATCCTTTCTGTCCAGTTCGGACAGCTTTATGATATCGTTGATCAGGGACAGTAATCTGTTTGCATTTTTTCTGATTTCCTGGTAAAAGTGTTTCTTTTGATCTTCTGAGACCATATCTCCTTCCAAAAGCTGGGCATAACCTGATATCGCGGTGAGGGGGGTTTTAAGTTCATGCGATACATTGGCAGTAAAATCCTGCCTGGCCTTAGCTGCGGATAAGATATCTACATGCTGGGCTCTTATCATGTGCATAAACGGGTCCAGTTCCCTGTACGGAGATTCATACTCAGAATTCTCCAGATTTTCCGCCATCATCTCGATAGGATTCAGCAGTTGTTGTGTCAAAAGATGAGATATCCCGATACAGACTGCAATGATAAGCAGTATTATCAATGCTATTATCGGAACCCCGGAGATGAACACAGACCACAGGTTCTGAGCATCAGTCGCAACCCTGAGGACCGTTCCGTTATCAAGCAGCACCGCATAATAAAAAGTATTCTTGTTCATGGTATCCGATCTCCTGACGGATTCTCCGATACCTTTATCAAAAGCTTCGATGATCTCCGGACGGTCATTATGATTTGACAGCATCTGTTCGGATGCATCATTGTCATATAGGACGGCTCCGTCCTCTCCCACCCAGGTGACGCGGAGTTCACTCATATCCGTTGACAGGTCTATTCTTTCTGTATCGATATCTACCGACTCAAAATATCTTGTATCCTTCAGGAGCTTGGCGCTCACGGCAAGATCTGCCCTTACCTGCTTCTGGAACAGACTGTAGTATATGAATGTAATCCCTGCCACCGTAGCCGCTATCGCAAGAATGGCTATCCCTACCAGCCTTTCGTTTATCTTTTTTTTCATTCGATCGCATAGCCTACATTTCTTATCGTTTTTATCCGCATCCCGTAATCCCCGAGCTTTTGTCGTAAGGTTTTGACATGCATATCGATAGTACGGGACTCTCCCTCATAGTCTGTCCCCCATACGTGCTCCATTATCATGTCCCTGCTGAGCGCAATGCCCCGGTTCGCTAAAAACAGCGCCAGCAGCTTATATTCTTTATACGTCAGCTCTATGGTTCTTCCCTCGATCGACACCTCGTGTTTCTCGTTGTTTATCAGGAGTCCGTCAAGCTTTAGCTCTTTAACGTTTTCTGTCTGGGTCCTTCTTAGCAGTGCTTTAACTCTTGAGATCAGTTCCATAACCGAAAAAGGCTTCTTTATGTAATCATCGGCTCCGTCCTCGATCCCCTTTACAAGATCCAGTTCCGAGGTTTTCGCGGTTACCATGATGACCGGAATCCCTTTCGTATCAATGTTTCTTCTAAGCTTCCTTACAATCTCGTTTCCGTTTTCATCCGGAAGCATTATATCTATCAGACACAGCTCCGGGATCACATCTCCCAGTCTTTTATAAAAATCCGCGGCACAGCAAAATCCCACCGTCTGGTGTCCGGCATTCATAAGTGCGAATTCCTCTATTTCTCTTATGTTGTCATCGTCTTCTATGATATATATAAGTGCCATGTGTTTTCCCGTCCACTCGTATTTTTTAACCAGTCGTAGCCGCTTCCTGTTTGCCGATCGGATATCGTTTCATCAATTCCTCATATTCTTTATCAAACGATGCCCTTTCTTCCGTGGAGAAGTTTTCAAAATATTCATGTGTACTGTAATCATTATCATAAATTGTGATCATCTCTACCGCAATATTCGAACAATGATCCGAAACCCTCTCCAGTCCCGTCAGTATATCTTCCAGTATAAATCCCATTTCGATGGTACATTTACCCTTCTTCAATCTCTTAATATGGTTCTCTTTGATCTTTTTTGCAAGCGTATCTATTACTTCTTCAAGAGGCTCTACATGCATCGCCTCCTCGACCTTATCCATACAAAAGCTCTCCGTTGTCAGATCGCAAATGTCTTTTACGGCCCTGCATAAGGTTTCTATCTCTTTCTTTGCATGCTTTGTAAATGACAGGCCCTTGGTATGTATTTCCTCCGCCGATGTCACAATGCCCATGGCATGGTC
>JAILQK010000161.1 GCA_024699045.1 Lachnospiraceae bacterium
GATTCCGACCTTTGGCTCCGGACTTTTTACTGCTTTCAACAACGGACTGGTATCGGGTATCATTTCGATCGTAAGAACGCTGGTATTCAACATGGCAACTATTATCGTCGTTCCGGTCATCTTTTTCCATGTGTTCGGTTCGAGTTATGAGGCAGCCTTTTACGGCGTATGGTATTCTGTCGTATTCTCCGAGCTGCTGGCGGTTATCATGACAATAGGCTTCCTTTGGAAATACAGGAAAAAATATCAATACGCATAGAGCTGCCCGAAAACAGCCGGATGTCCCCGTGCATGCTATCGACGTAACACAAAGATCTGGAAACAGGGACTGGTCCTTCTGGAAAGAATCATCCTGGGATATATACCACACATGATGGGGCACTGTTGCTTACAGACCGTCTCAGGGTTTTCCTCATCAGGTCTTATCCCAGGATTTTTTAAGAGATATTGATCTCGGCGCATCATATAATAAGGGCAGGTTTTCCTGACGAGTCCCGGCTTTGCAAAATATTCTTCGACACTGTCCGGAGGGGCAAAATCCGGTGCGATCTCTTTTAAATATACGGTTCCGTACCGAGCAGATAAGTATCGGCAAACGTATTTTTTACCCTCCTCGGTTTCTACCGTTTCACTTTGAAGGTAGTCCTTCCAGGCATCGGGGATTGTAACGGGAAGATCATCAGTCACATAGCCCTTCTTTTCCAACGCCGCTATGATCCTCTGCGCTTTCTGCCAGTCAGTGACCTGCCAGTCTCTGTTGTAGGAAGCGATAGATCTGTATGCCACCATCAGGAAGATAGTATCACTTAAAAACTGGGTCTCAATTATTCTTTGACAGAAAGTACCCGTTTCATCAGGATATTCACGAAGTCCGCTTAAGACCGTAGGAAAAATAAGGACATTTCCGTCAAAGGTCTCGCAGTCTTCCAGATAATCCTGCATGGGTTTTAAGATAAGCTGGTTTTCGAAAGGTAGTTTAAACGACATGGGCCATCTGGCTATGTCTACGCCTGTATAATGTACGTCAATTCTGTCCCGGTGATCCTTTAATGCAAGGGAAAGAGACATACCGTCGATCATGGAGCCGCATCCCAGGGACAGTACCTTCAGGTTGTGTATATTTTCCTTAAGAATACAGGGAAGGAGAAGGCTATACATGAGATAGTATTCCAGACCATAAATATTACACAGACGGCTTTCGTATAAACACGCAGTCTGGGTCTCATTAAAATCAGGAGAAAAGTTCACCCGGTACCGGGACATAAGTTGCATCTGTCTGAAAATATGGGGGTCTTCTGCAAGCATGCTTTTGAGTTTTTCCATCGATGCCATGATCTGTTCGTTCAGTGCGGAAGTATCTACAAGGCCTTTCGGTATCATGGGTCTATTCTGATGAAAATGCTCCCAAAGGAATCGCATTATACTGTTTTTTATTGTATTTTTCATATATCCTCCGTCTTATTGCACAACTATCTGTGAAGATGTTTTCGATCGCATAAGAACTTGAAAACCTTCAGATAAAATGCTACGATTGAGCGGTCGGGGGTGCGCCATTTGGTGCGCTCGTAGGAAAACTATCCCGGTTTCCATGGAAAAGGCTTTACGAGCAGCCGAAGCTGAGGATTGTTTTTGAGGTTCAACCATTCACATTCTTCCCCCGGCTTTTGAGCAAAAAACGCCAAAGCATTTTTGTTTTGGCGTTTATTGCATTTGCTTTCTTACAAGTTCTGCAAATTTGCCGTTCTTATCTATCAGTTCCTGATAACTACCTTCCTCAACTATCGTACCATTCTCGAGCATGATTATGCGGTCAAAATTCTCTACGGTGGAAAGCCTGTGTGCCACCATTACCACTGTAGATTTCATATTACAAATGTTTTCCATGACTCTTGTCTGGGTTACATTATCCAAGGCAGAAGTCGCTTCATCAAGGATCAGCACCTTTGGATCATCGATAAATGCTCTCGCAAGTAGGATCCTCTGCCTCTGTCCGCCTGAGAAGCCACAAGAAACGGACTCTGAGATTTCTGTATCAAGTTTCATCGGGAGGCTTCGAATGTATTCTCCGATTTCCGCTTTATCCAGAGCTTCCCATACTTTTTCCTCATCATATTTTTTTGTGGAGCCAAATATGACATTATCCGTGATCGTTCCGGGAAAAACCTTGCTGAACTGAAATACTGATCCGATACGTCCGCGAAGGGATCTTAAATTTAAGGTTTTCAAAGACTTCCCATCATAACTGACTACTCCTTCAGATGGGATCTCCATGCCGATCAGGATCTTTAGGAGCGTACTCTTACCGCATCCGCTTTCTCCCACGATCGCCACTCTCTCGCCCCGTTTGATATTGAGGGATACTCCTTTCAGGCATCCGTGTGGATCGTCTTCATAGGAAAACCAGATGTTTTCTGCTCTTATCTCACCCTTCAGTTTTTCTACAAATTCCAGAGATTCATGCTCTTCATTTTCGGCTTCAAAGATCGGTCTGATATTTTCACTCAGTGCCGATATCAAAAAAAACCTCTGCATTATGTCCGTCAAGGATGAGATCACTGACAAGACCAGAGTATATGAAGATATGAAAGTCATATACATTTCTCTTGAGATGTTCTCCGTCATGGAAATGCCCAAAAGCACAATGGTGGTGGCGATAGAGATCATTGATAATATCTCTGTATTATATTTCAGAATAAAGGGTTGCCTGTAGGTCAGCGAGAGCTTCTGACGATACATATCGGCCCATTTGGAATATATAGCTTTCTCTGCACCCATGCCCTTTATCTTTTGGACCCCGCGTATGACAGAGAACATAAAGCTGCTGTTTTCCATATCTATATGAATGATACCGGCTTCATTACGTGCATAGCTGACAGCACCGAGTATCGAGACCAGGATCTTGAGGATGATGAAGATGACTGCCGGCAGGAAAAGTTCCGGAGCGAAGCTGTTCATCTGATACAGGTAGACTAGGGAGAAAGAAAGGTTCAGCGTCACATCCATGATGATCTGCATGATAGTATCCGACAGTCTTCCACAATTTGCGATCCTGTTTGACAGTTTTCCGGAAGAAGTGTTTCGGAAAAAGGCTTGTGAGAGATGAAGGACCTTTGCCATAGCTGCCGATTGCATTTTTGCTGAAATCCGTATCTTTGTATTTGAGAGCATTATGGATTTCAGCATCGTCAAAAATCCTCTGACCAGGCAGACCGACATAAATATGGCCATAGTGATAAAGAAGCCGTCGGTACTTCCGTTTCCTTTGATGTATACATTGTAGATCCACTTGTTCACAAGGGGCAGGATATAACCGAAGGCGGCAGCCAGACCGGTAGCGAGCGCAATTCGGATCACATCCCCGATCGTCAATGACGCTAAGACATTATAGGAAAAAGTGCTCAGCAGGCCTTTCCGTTCTTTGATGGGCTTGCTGATGGTATAGCAATCCGGGTTAAGAGCTGCGATGTACGCAGCAGATGCATAGCCTTCGCTCGCATCATAGGGACAAAAATAGCGATATCCCCGTGCTGACGGCATCAGGACCACTGCCTTCCCGTCTTTTCGGAAAGCCAGCACATACTCCGCTCTGTCACGACTTGCTTCGATCACGTATGGCTTTTCTTCGTACATCATTCCCAAGGGATCCAGAACGATCTCCATCAGTTTTTCAACAGACTGCTCTTGTGAGATTCCGGAAATATGAATTCCGAAATTGTCCAAAAGATAGATCAACGCCATTCTGACATCTTCCATATCGTCTTCCAGTTGGCGCATCTTGCGGTTTCTGATCAGAGATTCATCTGCGTACTGCTCCAGTTTTATATTGTTTTCTTCTTTTTTTACAATGTCTTTTGTATATAATCCCATGTTTTCTTTTCAAAGCCTATAAGAATGGCAGGCTTATTATCCCGAGATAAGCTCGCGATAAAGCCCTTCTTGTGCATACAGTTCTTCATGTGTTCCCTGCTGAACCACTTTTCCTTTGTCCATGACATAAATCCGGTCGCATCCTTCAATCGTAGAGAGTCTGTGGGCAACAATGATGCAAGTGGTTCGGTTTTCTCTAAGGGATCGGAGTACTTTGTCTTCTGTCAGCGCATCAAGCGCCGAAGTAAACTCATCCAGAAGCAGCATCGTCGGTTCGTACGCGAGAGCTCTGGCTAGTTCAAGTCTTTGCAGTTCTCCGCCAGAGAAGTTACGTCCGTTTTCCTCTATCCTGGTTCCATAGGCTTCTTTATTGCGGATGATACGGTCATGGATCTGCGCATCTCGTGCGGCTACGATAACTTCATATTTCTCTATGGTATTATCCCACATTCGAACGTTATTGTAGATAGAATCCTCAAACATCATGGTTTCCTGATCAACAGTGAGAACTGAAGAATGAAAGACGACATCCGGAATTTCCTCCCGATGCTTTCCGGAGTAAAGGATCTCTCCGGATTCGGATTTGTAAAGATCAGCCAGAATCTTCAGCAAGGTGCTTTTTCCGCAGCCGGTCTTACCCACGATGGCGATCATCTGACCTTTGCTGACTTCGATATCAACATCGTCTAACACAAGACTATCTCCCGGGTTATAGCGAAAGCAGATATGACGTGCACTCAGTTCTCCTTCCAGCTTATCCACTGTTTCATATTCGCTTTCGTTAAGAGGGATGGGCTGCCGACTGTCACGATGCATGATATCGTTGACTCTTTCGATATTAGTTCGCATAGTCTGTAGTGAATTTACAGAAGTCATACAATTGTTCATAGAGGTGATCATAGAATTCAGTATGCCCTGGAAAAGTGCCATAGAGCCAAGGGTGAAGTTGCCGTGTAACACGAAGTATGCACCCATAAAGAGCTGTATGCCTTGTAGTAGGTATCCATGAATCCCTGAGATAAAAGTAATGATCGCATTTATACGTTGGCTTCTGAAATTTTCTTCGTTGGCCTGGGCTTGAGACTCGCGCCACATCTTGTAAAAAGAACGCTCGGCACCGGTGGATTTTATGGTTTCGATCATGCTCATTCCGTTCAGGATTGCCGTGTTCAAAACGTTTCCCGAGGTTGCCATGCTTCGGGATATGATCGCATTTTTTTCCTGCATCTTCAGAGTAAATATCAGATCTGCCAATATCACGATCAGACAGGCCATAGCCATGACAGCGTTGTAGCGCATAAGGGTCGCGAAATACACAATGGTCATCACGGCATCAATAGTCCTTGGTACCAGAGTACGTATGATGGCGTTATCCAGGCTGATATTATTGTCAATCCGTGACATCAGTTCTCCGGTGCTGTACTGTTCAAAAAATTTAAGAGGCTGATCAAACATTTTTTTGAACATCTTGCTGCCGGAGACTGCGGAAACATCCCTGCTGGAATCATTGATCCGTTTGGTCTTTGCCATACTCAGAACAGAAAAAACCACCAGGGAGATGAAGTAGAGCAGGAGGCTGATATAACCATTGTTTGTGGTTTTCCCCTGGTCCGGACTCATATGGGAATCAAGTATGTTTTTCTGGAGAGTCACCATTTCGATATTCAAAAAAATACAGCCCAGTGTCAATATCATCAGAAAAAACATCGGACTCTGCATTTTTTTGACCCGTTCGCTGATCAGTGATACAAGGGATTCTCTTTTGCCATCGGCGATAAATTCCTTGTTTTTGGTCAATATGATCACTTTTCCGTTATAGAGGTCAGCGAATTTTTGAAGGGTCATCTTAATCTCACCTCTGGCGGGATCCGTGATTGAAACGACATTTTTCCTGATGGAGGTCAGGATGCACCAATAGCGCTTTTTCCAGGACACAAGTATAGGAAGTTTCATCATGTAAAGTTCTTCAATGTCCGGTGTTTCCAGCTTTCCATCAAGTCCGTAGCGGGAAGCGGATTCCAACATCTGCTGTGGACTGGTGCCATTACGGGAGGAAACGCATTCTTCGCGCATTTCTTCCAGCGGTACGAATTTTTTATGGTAGCCAAGCATCATGCATAGCGCTGCTGCGCCGTTTTCACTCGGCCTCATCTGTATCACAACGGGTATCTTCATCTGTTTTTCCTTTTTTATCAGATCGATTAATTATAACAATCATTTCGACTGTAATAGGCACGGACCAATGGGATATATCCGGTATCCCTGATATCCTCATATCGGAATCGATATTTTGCATTGGTGTGCCTGCCTGTAGCGATGTAGCGAAAGCACTCCTGGGACAGATGGTCCAGTTTTTTCAGGCTTTTTGTCGTAGTGATGCATTGGAAAAGTCGATCTGCCCAGCTGATCCAGCCGTCCTCCTCCTTGCCGTAATAATAGAAGCGGATATAGCCTACCATGAGTCTCAGTCCTTCCTCCCGGGTCAGTTGGCCGTTCTTCACTCTCCGGCATATACTGTTAGCCCGGTGTTTCATCTTGTATGAAACTTTCAGGAATGTGTTTTCAGAGATATCTGTCATATCCGGCTCAAACTTTATCCCGAGCAGATCATAGCCGACACCGGGTGGAACGATGCAACTCTTCTCCTCATTTATGCCGAGACCGAGATTTGTAATGATCTTCCTAAGCTGCTCCATAAGGTGTTCGGCAGACGGTCTGTCCTCACAGATCATGCATATGTCATCGGCATAACGGCTGCATATGCGAACATTTTCTCTCATGAAGCTGTCTGCCTCCAGCAGAAAGACATTCTGAAGGAAGGAGACAATAGGGTTTCCCGGAAGCACGGAGGTAAATCCTTCCTCCACCTTGCCGGTGCGGTAATACCGGTTTCTGGTGATCAGCCACATGATGAAGGAATAAAGTTCCGGTTCATCCGCAAGCAAGGGCTTCAGTTGTTTATCTAATATTGCGGGTTCTATGGATTCTCCGAAACTTCGGATATCTGTCTTTATCACATATTTATCTCTATGAGGATCATAATTTCGGATATTTCGGAATAGCTTTCCCACCGGATTGTTCTTCCGGAAAGAGTAGAGTGTCTCCGGGAAAATGTCATCATATTTCTCCATCAACATAAAGGTCAGGTATTGTAGTAATATTTTATTTTCTTCGGAAAAACTGTATACCTTCCGTTTGCGGTTAGACTGGCCTTTGCGTAGAAGGATCAGAGTCGGCAGATCAAAATAATAATCACCGTCGATGAGTCTCTGTACGTCATTATTGAAGCGATCTGTCAGGATATAAGCTGCCATGCTTTCCACTTTCGTAGCACTACTGGCGATAGCTGTCATGCGTTTTGCCAGGAATGCCTTTTTTATCGCTGTATTTTTCATATCATCAAATATCATCTGACCAGTTCTCCATCTGTCATGTCATTATATTTATCCTTTGATCTTCTCTATCCCCTCATCAATTATTTTGTTAACGTGGGTTGTCCCCATATGTTTGTTTCTTCCACATACTCTACCACGAAAAGGTGTCATTTGCATATTACAATTCCCCGGGTTTCAAGGAATGGTAATCTGGGATAGTGCCGCAGAATGACCACAAGGATGAAATATTATAAGCTCGATAAAAAAAGATACTCCTTACGGAGTATCTTTTTTTATCGAGGTGACAAGATTCGAACTTGCGGCCTCTACGTCCCGAACGTAGCGCTCTACCAAACTGAGCCACACCTCGAAATATTACGATCTGCAATTTTAAGAAAAAAAAGACACCAACCCCGCGGCTCAAAG
>JAILQK010000171.1 GCA_024699045.1 Lachnospiraceae bacterium
AGGGGAACCACCAATAAACATGGCAATAATCTGCCAAATTATCACTATGAAGATCTGGAGCTTCTGTGTGAAAAATATGCCGAAAGGGATCTGGTAAATCCCGCATGCATAGTGGATACCAATCACTCGAATTCAAATAAAAAATATATGGAACAGATCCGGATATCAAAAGAAGTGATGCATTCAAGAAATCACAATCCCGAGATAAAAAAGCTGGTAAAAGGCCTGATGATAGAAAGCTACATCGAACCCGGAAATCAAAAGATCTCGGATCATATGGTCTACGGGAAATCGATCACCGACCCCTGCCTCGGTTGGGAGGACACAGAGCGGCTGATCCTGGACCTTGCCGACCTGGTCTGACGATCGGTCTGACTCAAAAGCTGTCTCCGGTCTTATTCTCCCAAAAGCTGTTTTATACTCACTATCTTCACACAGATACAGAAAAGCTCTGCCGCAACCTTAAGATCGGCAAGTGACGGATATGTCGGAGCGACACGTATGTTTGTGTCCTTGGGGTCCTTTCCGTAGGGCCAGGTTGCTCCCGCTCCCGTCATCGTGACTCCGGCCTTCTTAGCCTGGGCCACCACGTTTTTGGCGCAGCCGGGAAGTGTCTCAAAGCTTATGAAATAACCACCCTTGGGCTTGGTCCACTCCCCTATCCCCAATCCGCTGAGGTTTTTGTCAAAGATCTCCTCGACCGCCTCAAATTTAGGTCTTATTATATCGGCATGCTTTCTCATATGCTCGACCATGCCGTGGATATTCCCGAAAAATCTCACATGTCTTAACTGATTGACCTTGTCGTGACCTATGGTCTGATTCTTCAGCTGAAGCTTGATATCTTCCAGATTATTCTGGGAAGTTGCGATCGCCGCTATGCCGCTTCCGGGAAAAGTAACCTTTGAAGTGGACGCGAACTTGTATACGAGATCCGGATGCCCTGCTCTCTTGCACTCTGCGAGTATCTCAATAAGATAATCCTGATGATCGTCATAAAGATGATGTATCCCGTATGCATTGTCCCAGAAGATCCTGAAGTCCGGAGCCGCCGGCTCAAGCCTCGCAAAACGTCTGACTGTATTGTCGGAATAAGAATATCCCTGAGGATTTGAATACTTGGGAACACACCAGATGCCTTTGATGGCATCATCCTCGGAGACAAGTTTCTCAACCGTATCCATATCAGGTCCTTCAGGTGTCATATCCACCGGGATCATCTCGATTCCAAAGTATTCTGTTATCTTGAAGTGTCTGTCATATCCGGGTGAAGGACAAAGAAACTTAACCTTATCAAGCTTGCCCCACGGAATATGCCCCAGAATGCCATGAGTCATCGCGCGTGATATCGTATCATACATCACATTGAGTGATGAATTGCCATAGATGATGATATCTTCCGGATTATTCTCCATCATGTCGCCTATAAGGCTTCTTGCTTCGGAGATCCCGGTGAGCATGCCGTAATTACGGCAGTCGGTACCATCTTCACAGGTGAGATCCGCTCCCGAGTTAAGAGCATCCATCAATCCCATGGAAAGGTCAAGCTGCTCTTTACAGGGTTTCCCCCTGCTCATATCAAGGTTCAACCCCAAATTCTGAAACTTGTCATAGTCAGCCTGAAGTGCTTTCAACTCCATTTTCAGCTCGTCTTTGGTCATTTCAGCATAAGGTGTCATGTCCTGATTCCTCCATATATCAATGTCTAGGGTGTGCTTTTGCGTAAACCTCTCGGATATGATTGTGACTAAGTGTCGCATATATCTGCGTAGTCGAAATATCTGAATGTCCCAGCATCTCCTGCACAGATCTGAGATCGGCGCCATTTTCGACAAGATGCGCCGCAAAGCTGTGCCTTAAGGTATGGGGCGTTATATCCATCTCTATACCCGCTTTCTTGGTATAGTATTTGATCAGCTTCCAGAAGCCCTGTCTGCTCATGGGCTCTCCGGACATATTTACAAATAAAGTCTTCTCATCGTTGCTGGCAATAAGGGCATTTCTGGAGTGCTCCATATAATTCCTTATCGCATTCCTTGCCTCTATGCCAAAAGGGATCACTCTGTCCTTATGAGGATCGTGGCAATCGACATAGTTCATCTGCAGATTGACATCATCAACCTTTAACGTGATAAGCTCCGTAACCCTCATCCCGGTCGCATAGAGAAGCTCCAGCATGGCTTTGTCCCGTATTTCCTTGGGAGTGTCGCCGGAAGGCTGGTTGAGAAGCCTGACCACCTCATCCATGGTCATGATCTGGGGAAGCTTCTTTTCGATCTTGGGAGCCTTAAGACCCTCAGTGGGGTTCTCCGTGATCCTGCCCTCTTTCTCCAGATAGGAGAAAAAGGCTCTCATCGAAGCGATGGCGCGCGAAACAGAGGCGGGAGCCGCCTTACTTTCTTCGCTGTTTTCAACATATTCTCTGAGTATTTCTGATGTGACCTCTGATGGTTCTTTGATACCTTTTGACTGAAGATATACAACCATCTTTTTAAGATCTCTTCTATAAGAAAGCTCTGTGTTCTTCGAAGTCTTTTTCACATTATGTAAATAGTTTATGAATGCTTCGATCTGCTCTTCCATAATCCCAAATGATGTCCCTCTCCCTAAGCGAAAAGCCCTTTCCGGATTTTCCACTTCAAACATTATAATGGCTAAAAATAAGAAAAGCAAACCACATTTAGTGCCGAAAATGGTATACAATCTCCACTTTTTAAGGAAAATCACAACATGTCGGTCGAACGTATATTTACTGTCACAACATGTTGTAAAAAATATTTTTTAAATAATTTTTATTAATTTATGTAAATTATTTATGTGCAATTTAAACGAATTTTTACGGGCAAAAAAAGAATAGGATTTATTGACGATTTATTGCTTTTGCGCAATATATTTTCCGTAATAAGACATGATGGATGCGATGGTCTTGGAGTCCTGTATCTTTCCGGCATAGATCATTTCAAGAAGGTCGTTTATCTCAAACGCTTCCACGTCTATGAACTCATCCGGATCCAGATGCTGTGAGGTCCGCCTGAGATCCTTTGCCACATACACCTCGATGATCTCATTGCAATACGCGATAGCAGTGGCTATGGTAATAAGATGCTCCAGAGGGCTGTCCGTGGTATACCCGGTCTCCTCTTCAAGCTCTCTTCTCGCCGCAGTCTCGAACGGCTCCTCGACACCGTCTCTGCCGCCGGCCGGGATCTCAATGGTCTCACGGCTTATCGCATACCGGTACTGATGCACCATGAGTATCCTGCCATCGGGAAGCACCGGGACCACAGCCGATGCTCCCTTATGTATGCAGGCTATATATTCCTCGACCTTGCCGTCGGGAAGCTCCACCTGATCTTTGCAGTACTGGAAAATGACATTGGTATCGACCACTTCCCTTGAAAGCTGTCTGAACTTGCGGATCATCCCACGATCCTCCTAGGCATTCTTGTCATATATGATCTTAAGTCCTTTAAGCATGAGCTCGGGATCGTTTATTATCTCTCTCCTGCAATGCGGTACGATCACGCCGGCAAGCCCGCCCGTCGCGACGACCGTTGTATCATATCCGAGCTCGGCCTCAAACCGCTCTATCATGCCGTCTATGCGTGAGGCTTCTCCGTAGATTATCCCGCTCTTGATGGCATCCATCGTATTGGAAGCGATCTGCTTTTTCGGAGCGCCCAGTGAAACTCTTGGGAGCAGCGAAGTCCCGCTTGCAAGCGCCTCCACCGAAACATTTACTCCGGGGAAGATCGCTCCTCCTATATAAGTACCTTCTTTATCTACTATCGTTATGGTAGTAGCCGTTCCCATATCTATGACGGTCACCGGATGACCATAGTACTTCATTGCCGCCACCGAATCGACCACCAGATCCGCGCCGAGCGTCGAGGGGTCATCAAGACGGATGTTAAGTCCGGTCTTCAGACCGGCACCGACCACTATGGGTTCACATTCAAGCAGCTTTCTCAGGGCCGACTTCAATATGTGTGTAAGCGGAGGCACCACGCTCGATATGATAGCTCCTTCGATCTCCTTGCTGTCTATCCCGTGGACTTCCAATACGGTTTTAATAAGCACCGCATATTCAAGCTCGGTCTTATTGAGATCGGTCGAAAACCTCTCTGTAAAATAAACCTCTTCATCATTGCCCAGACAACCGGCAACGATATTGGTATTGCCCATATCTATTGTCAGTATCATGGCCTTAGTTACTCCTCTTGATCGCAGTGATGACTCTCACTATGACCGGCACAAGTACAAGGTCGATCACCAGCTCCACGATAAAATTTACTCCGACAAGGCCTGCGATCGTATATGAAAATACGTTGGTGTAACCAGCCGCTTCACCCCATGAAGTGATAAGCGGCTTGAAGAACAATAATACGCCGATGCAGAAGATCGCGGTATTACAGACAGGAGCCGCAACCGCTGCAGCCGCCACACCGATCGTCATATTGGTTTTTTCCGTAATCTTTTTCACCACTATCCCCGAAACAAACCCGGCAAGGGTACCTTTGAGGAGAACGATGAGCGTTGTCGCTACGGGATTCTGCACAAACATCATCCCTCCTCCGGCATCCGCTCCCGATATGACCGATACCATAACGATGATAGAAAACACCAGTCCAAGCACCGCTCCGGTGAGTGGTCCGAACATGATCGCCCCTATTATGATAGGTACAAGTGAAAGAGTCGGTGTGAAAGGCCCGATGCGGATCCCGCTCCCGACGGTCTGAAGAACTATTACCAGTGCAACAAGGACAGCAGTGCCGACAAGCTTCTGCGTTTTGGAAAATTTCATATTCATATCTTTACCTCCGCTGACGTTCCTTTATACAGGATACATTGCTTTTTCATTGTTAGAATATAGCACTTTATACATGAGTTTGTCTACAATATCATGCTTTCTTTGCACTCTTGTATTTTTATTCATGTTTTTTCATATATCCATTAGTGGAAAGAAATATATATGTATGATAATATATATGTCATGAAGAAGATAATGCTGGTGTCATCAAGTACACAAAAAATGCATGACCTTGTTAATGTACTGGAATCCTACTACAAGGTACAGGGCATCTTAATGACAAATACGAATCTTTTGAGCGACCTCACCATAGGCAGGCCTGACTGTATAGTCGTGTATGCTGAGGGTGTGGCACGCACAAAGCTTTTCGGCGTCATCGATCTCAGGGAAAATGAAGACCTCCTGAGTATCCCGATGCTTCTTATTGCTGACCAGACAGATTCCGACACCTTCAAGATGCATGTGAAGCCCAGCCCTGACGCTACCATCGACAGGGACGCTTCCTATTCCGATATCAAGCTTGCGATAGACAAGCTATGCGCTACTTCGGAGAAATCCTACAGTATCCTTGTGGTAGACGATGACCCTGTAGCGCTCAAACTGGTTAAAGCGCACCTTGATACACAGTATAAAGTCAATTGCGTAAAATCCGGAATGCTCGCTCTTAAATTTCTGGAAAAGCAAAAGGTCGACATTATCCTGCTCGACTGCTTCATGCCCGAAATGAGCGGCCCGCAGACACTTCAGCTCATCCGCAACATGCCCGGACAAAAGCGCACCCCCGTTATCTTCCTCACCGGAAATTCGGAGCGCAACATGGTCATGAACGCGATCAATCTCCATCCGTCGGGCTTCCTTGTAAAGCCTGTAAAAAAAGACGAGCTTCTGTCAAAGATAGACGAAGTTCTGGACGCCTGATCCTTCAGTCTTCCTGAAGGTGCCATTTATCCTTCCATACACTCTTTATCTTTTCCTGTACAGGTTCCTGCATTATATAATAAACAATATAAACGGCCGCTATGCCGATAAGGACATCATCGATCAGGTTGTCGAGTCCAAACGCATGCTTTACCACCCCGGAGTCTGAAAGCTCATTCCGATTTGATACAGCAAAGACAGATATATCATAAAGCGCATGTATTATCATGCAGGGCAGCACGTTTCCCGTAAGCAGAAAACCAGTTGCAAAAATGATACCGAAACAAAAAGAAGAAAATGTCTGAGAGATCGAAGAACCCAGATCTGCTCCGACAAGCGCATTGGAAAGGTGAACAGCACCAAAAACACCTGCCGATACAAACAGCGCGGTCAAAACAGTCTTTTTATTCTGATCTTTTCGCATCATCGGAGAGATCAGCACGCCTCTGGTCAGTAATTCTTCAATAATTCCCGCGAAAACGGAAGTCCAGATACCTTCAACCGGTGGCGCGGAAACAGATGCTCCCGCTACCACACTCATGATCAAAGATATTACCCAGTATATCAAAAAAACTATAATGACCCTGGCAGCGTTGCTTAGCTTACCGCCTTTGACCAGACCGTTTGTCTCGGGACGAAACCACAGCCAGTAGAATAAAATCGTAAAAGGGGCGCCTATAAGGGAAGAACGCGTAACATAGCCCTTCATAGCTTCAGAAGAAGAATCTCCGATGATGATGCCCATGATCATCATTGCTATAATCATTATGATAAAAGTTAAAAGCGAAAAGGCAATCGCCGTCAGAATACTGCCCGGGACCGGATGCGCATCCAG
>JAILQK010000167.1 GCA_024699045.1 Lachnospiraceae bacterium
ATAAGGACCTTGCTTCCGCCGAACTGCTTAACATAGCTTCCGGCTTCGTTTTCGGTCTGTTTTCCGAACACAAAAAACGTAGGCGAGTAAAAAGTAAAATTCTCCATAAGTCTTCCCTCTCTTTCTCTACACGGCAAGCAGCTCTGTGTGTACAATAAAAAAACGGTGCATAAAAGATATTATACTCGATTACATTGGGAATTGATATTATAATCTTTATGGATGATTCCCGGATGATTCCCTTATCTGCGTCCGGGCTCTGAGCCCGAGAGCAAAGCTTTGCGCTGAGCATTTTGCGGATATTGGGAGATGAATAATAAACACATATAGAGGTTTACATAAATTGAACATTGTTTTACTGGAACCGGAGATCCCTTTTAATACCGGAGCGATAGGCCGTACCTGTGTGGCGACCGGAACACATCTGCATCTGATAAGACCTTATGGTTTTATTCTCAGTGACCGCAATCTAAAAAGGGCCGGACTTGATTACTGGGAAAAGCTAAAGCTCACGGAATATAAGAATTATGAAGATTTTCTGGAAAAAAATCCGGATCTCCTGACTGTGGAGGGGAGGATATCGGGACTTTGGTATGCAACGACCAAGGCTACACAGACCTATGCCGATGTTTCATACGGTCCGAATGACTATATAATGTTCGGCAAGGAGACGGCGGGTATTCCTGAGGAGATCCTTGCGGGCCACAAAGACAGCTGCATCAGGATCCCGATGCTTGATGATGAACGTTCGCTCAATCTTTCAAATGCGGCCACGGTTATATTATATGAAGCTTTACGACAAAATGGTTTTGCGGGGCTGAGGCGTCAGGGGGAGCTTCACCGCCTGACCTGGGACGAATAATACAGGGAAGAGATTCATTTTCGTTCCGAAGCCCGACATCAGCACAAATCAGCACAATTCCAAGTTGATATATTCCCGTATCACGTATTTATGGTATAATGTCTTTCATGTTTGAAAAAGAGAAGAAAATAAAAGCAGATGCGTTGCTTCTGGATGTGGACGGCACGTTGTGGAATTCCACCGGTATCGTAGCGGCGGCATGGACCCGGGCGGCAAAGGAGACCGGGTATGATTCACTGACGGTCAGGCCGGAGATGCTCAAGGAGCTTTTCGGCAAGACAATGGATGATATAGCAAGAGCGCTGGTGCCCGAGGCTTCCGATGAGGAGAGGGACAGGCTCATGGAAAGGTGCGAGCTCTATGAGCAGGAAGCGCTTGAGAATGATCCCTGCGATATCTGCTATCCCGGGGTCATTGATACGATAAAGCGGCTGTCGGAGAAGATATCGCTATGCATCGTCTCAAACTGCCAGTCAGGATATATCGAGCTTTTCATGTCAAAGACCGGACTGACGAAGAATGAGATCTGTGACAAGGAATGCTTCGGTGATACCGGAGAGGGCAAAGCTGCCAATATCAGACGGGTGGTTGAAAGAAACGGCTTTAAGAATGTCTATTATGTAGGCGATATCGAGGGTGACAGGGTTTCGGCCCGGGAAGCGGGAGTCGGATTCATCTCGGCGGAATACGGATTCGGAGATCCGGCGGAGGCGGACGTAAGGATAGACAGGTTTGACAGACTGGCGGAGCTTATTTTATAAAAAGCACGTCAGATCTTTATAATATATGGAGAGGCAGAGTAAATGGCGCATAAGACAAGAGAGGAAATGAACAAGGAGATACAGGACAGAGTCGATCAGGAGAGGGAGAGGCGCGAAAAAGCGGCTTCCGATTCCCCTGAAAAATCCGGTGCCTTAAAGGAGATCCTCGACTGGATTGCAGTGATAGTCGTTGCGGTATTGATCTCGTTCCTGCTCCATACCTTTATAATAGTGAATGCGACTGTTCCGACCGCGTCCATGGAATCCACGATAATGGCCGGAGACAGGGTGATGGGATCAAGGCTTTATTATCTGAGGCATGAGCCGCAAAGAGGCGAGATAGTGATGTTTGATTATCCGGATGATCCCAGTATCTTATATATAAAGAGAGTCATCGGGCTTCCGGGGGATCATGTCGAGATCACGGGCGGAAAGGTTTACATAAATGGTGAAGTTCTGGACGAACCTTATCTAAGCGTTACGACCGAGGGAGAATGGGGACCGTACGATGTTCCTGAAGGCTGTTATTTCATGCTGGGTGACAACCGAAATTCAAGCGCGGATTCCCGCTTCTGGAAGAATACCTACCTGACCCGTGACGGGATAGTGGGAAAGGCGATCTTTAAATACTGGAAAGGCTTCAAACGCTTCGATCATTAAGAACAGGAAAGGAATAATAAGGCAGAAATGATCTCAAAAAAGATGGAAGGTCTTGTCAATAACAACTCGGTCATCCGACAGATGTTTGAGGAAGGAAAACGCATGGCGGAGGAGTTCGGCGCCGACAAGGTATATGATTTTTCTCTCGGTAATCCGAACGTGCCTGCTCCCGAAAAGGTAAGATCGGTGATGGAAAGGCTCCTTCGTGAGGAGGATCCGGTGGTTCTTCACGGTTATATGGCGAATGCCGGTTATCCCGATGTCAGGGAGAAGGTGGCGAAGTCTTTGAACAAAAGATTCGGAACAGATTTTACCGCAGATAATATAATGATGTCGGTGGGAGCGGCCGGAGGGCTTAACTGCGCGCTGAAGGCGCTCTTAAATCCCGGGGATGAGGTGCTCTCTTTTGCGCCTTATTTTGTGGAATACAGGAATTATGTGGCAAATTACGACGGAGTGCTGAAGGAGATAGCTCCCGATACGACGACTTTTCAGCCGGATCTCAATGCATTTGAGGCGGCGATAACCCCAAAGACCAGGGCTCTCATAATCAATAATCCCAATAACCCCTCCGGGGTCATCTACCCGGAGAGCACAATAAAGGCGATCGCTGCGATACTGGAGAAAAAGCAGAAGGAATTCGGGACCGAGATCTTCATCATTTCGGATGAACCCTACAGGGAGCTTGTATATACCGGAGCGGAGGTTCCCTATATTACGAAGTATTATGCGAATACCATAGTGGGATATTCGTTCTCAAAGACTTTGTCGCTTCCGGGTGAGAGGATCGGTTATCTTGTGATCCCTTCGGAAGCAGCGGATCATGAGAAGCTTTTCCAGGCGGTCACGATAGCGAACAGGGTACTTGGTTTTGTGAATGCCCCGTCGCTTATCCAGAAGGCAGTCGCGGAATGTCTTGAGGAAAAAGCGGATATCGGTTTCTATGCAAGAAACAGGGATCTTCTCTATGAGGCCCTCACCGGATACGGTTATTCATGCATAAAGCCCGAGGGAGCTTTTTATATGTTCATCAAGTCGCCCGAAGCGGATGAAAAAGCGTTTGTGGCGGAAGCGAAAAAGGAACACATCCTGCTGGTTCCCGGATCTTCGTTTGCCTGTCCGGGGTTTGTGAGACTGTCATATTGTGTTTCCTACGAGACCTGTGAGAA
>JAILQK010000197.1 GCA_024699045.1 Lachnospiraceae bacterium
CCGACCTCACGCCCCACCGTTCCGGCTACCGAATTGCCCACTGACTTTGCCGCATTCTTGACAGCACGACCTTCTTTTTCTTTTTGTTTCTGTGCCTCGCGCTCTTCTCTTTCCCTGGCTTTTTCGGCTTCTCTTTCGGCCTTCTCCTTTGCCCTCAGCTCCTCTTTCTCGGCCTTCTCTTTTGCCCTCAGTTCCTCTTTTTCAGCCTGTTCTCTGGCGCGCTGCTCTTCTTTCTCTTCAGCTTCCGCCTTCTCTTCAGCAGCTCTTGCTTCCTCGTCCTCTATCCCTTTTCTCTGAAGGAATTCATACGCTGAATCCGGATCATAGGACTCGGCATATTTTGTATATAGCAGAGAACTCTTTATCTCTCTGTCACGCATCTGATCGTCTATTTCACCCATCTTACTTTGAGGAGGAAGTATCGATACTTTTTCCGCCAGTCCAGGGACTCCGTCCTCTCCGAGGAATGAGACGACAGCCTCTCCTGTTCCGAGAGACATCAGGGTCTCATATGTATCAAAGGCCGGGTTCTCCCTTAAACCTTCGGCCGCAGCCTTTACTTTCTTCTGCTCTGCAGGCGTGTAGGCATGTAATGCATGCTCGATCTTATTACCCAGCTGATTCATGACTCCGTTGGGGATGTCGGAAGGATTCTGTGTTGCAAAGTACACTCCCACACCTTTGGAACGGATAAGCTTCACCACCTGCTCTATCTTTACAAGAAGATCTTTTGATGCTCCGCTGAACAGCAGATGTGCCTCATCAAAGAAGAATACCAGCTTGGGTTTGGCCTGGTCCCCGACCTCGGGCAGAGTCTCAAAAAGTTCCGACAGTAGATACAGCATAAACATTGAATACAGTGTCGGATCATTTATCAGGGACGATGAATCAAGGATATTTATCACTCCTCTGCCCTCTGGGCCCGTAGAGAAGAAATCACGGATATTGATGGCCGGTTCTCCGAAAAACTTATCTGCGCCCTTCATCTCAAGCGCAACCACTGCCCGCACCATCGCCGCTACGGAAACCGGAGCGATCTTTCCATATTCATCCTCAAACTCTTTGTGATTTTCCGATACATGGTTGAGGATAGCTTTGAGATCCTTTGTATCCACAAGCAAAAGCCTGCGGTCATCCGCGATCTTGTATATAATGGACATGAGATCTGTCTGAAGCTCATTAAGGTCCAGGACAGCCGACATGAGATCCGGTCCCATCTCCGAAACCGTAGTCCTTAAAGGTATTCCCTTTTTTCCATACAGATCCCAAAATACCGCCGGATAGCCATGATACTCAAAACCTGCCTCTGCAAGAGAAAACTTCTCGATCCTTCTTTGCATGTCCTCGGTCTCTTCACCGGGCAGACACATCCCGGCAAGGTCACCCTTTACATCCGCAAGAAATACCGGAACCCCCATGTCAGAAAATGACTCAGCGAGGACCTTGAGCGTTATCGTTTTTCCTGATCCGGTCGCTCCCGCTATTAAGCCGTGTCTGCAGCACATTGACGGATTGATATAAACGTTCTCACCGTCATCTTTCATTCCGATCCTTATCTTGTCGTCAGTATACATTTTGTCTCCTTTTCAGCATTAATTAAAACACTCTGGAACGCTCTATATAATACCATGAATGCGCTCTTATTGAAATAACGGCATCCCGGTTTCCATTTGGTTCCATTTAGTCTATGGATCTATTTAGTCTGTTGGATATATTGAGTTTATCTGATCTATTGGGCCTATTAGGATTATCGGAACTATTGGGTCTATCGGGTTTATAGCGTTTATTGGATCTATCGGATCTATCGGATCTATCGGATCTATCGGATCTATCGGATCTATCGGATCTATCGGGGTTATCAGGTATATCAGGTTTATTTGTTTCGATTCAGTCTATTTGTTTCTATTTGGAATTTTCCTAAAACTTCTAAAGACATAAAGACACCTAAAATCTGATTATAACCTGCTTCTAGTCATTGTGTTTATTACTTATATTTCTATAAGACATCTAAATTCCGCCTTCTTCTTATTCTTAGTCATCCCCTGTTGGTAGCGAGAGGCCTCATGACAGGGAAGGGGTGACTAAATAGACGGGGAAGATGGTTTTTAGGTAAAGGACATTACTCTCAGAGAGGCTTCAGGACAGGAAAAGGATGACTAAACGGACGGGGAAGATGATTTTTAGGTAAAGGACATTACTCTCAGAGAAGCCTCCTTACAGGGAAGGGGTGACTAAACGGACGGGGAAGATGGTTTTTAGGTAAAGGACATTACTCTCAGAGAAGCCTCCTTACAGGAAAAGGGTGACTAAATGAGCTGGGATCCAGCTTTTTAGATAAAAAGATAAGCATTGACCGGTCAAACGGTCATATTCTGGAGGGTAAAACTGTACGACGTTGTCAGGAATAAAGATGGAAAATGGTCCCCTGACTCCGTCCCCCAGGGCCACCCCAGACCCATTGGTCCCCTGACTCCGTCCCCCAGGTCCACTCCAGATCCACCAGTCCCACACCAGTCCCACACCAGCCTCATCCACCCCCTAAACCACCGGTATATAAACTTAAATCCGAAAGTGTGATAGAATGATTCCATGGCTTTTGTACACCTTCACACACATACTGAATACAGTCTCCTGGACGGGTCGAACAAGATCAAAGACTACGTTGCCAGGGTCAAGGAACTGGGCATGGAAGCCGCCGCGATCACCGATCACGGCGTTATGTATGGTGTGATCGATTTCTACAAGGAATGTCTCGCAAACGATATCAAGCCTCTGATAGGCTGTGAGGTCTACGTTGCTCCCGGATCCAGGCATGACAAGGAACTTTCACACGGAGAAGACCGATACTATCATCTGATACTCATAGCGGAAAACAATACCGGCTACCAGAATCTCATGAAGATCGTCTCGACAGGCTTTACCGAGGGCTATTACTACAAGCCTCGTGTAGACAAGGAGATCCTCAGGCAATATCATGAAGGGCTTATCTGCACTTCAGCCTGCCTTGCAGGAGAGATCGCAAGCAGCCTGAGCCGCATGCTCTATGAGCAGGCTGAGAAGGCCGCGCTGGAATACCTTGACATATTCGGAAAAGGAAATTTCTATCTCGAGCTTCAGGATCATCTTGACGGCGCCCAGACGCTTGTCAACCAGAAGCTGATACAGATGTCAAAAAAGCTTGATATCCCGCTTGTTGCCACGAACGATTGCCACTATACAAATCCTGATGATGCGAAGGCACATGATATCCTGCTTTGTCTTCAGACCGGCAAGAAGCTTAATGACGAGGACCGTATGCGCTATACCGGAGGCCAGTACTACGTCAAAAGCGAAGAGGAAATGCGTGCTCTCTTCTCCTATGTTCCGGAAGCTCTTGATAATACCAAAGTGATAGCCGACCGGTGCAGCATCGATATCGAATTCCATAAGACAAAGCTGCCGCGATATGAGATCCCGGAAGAATTCCCGTCTTCATGGGATTACCTTCTGCATCTTTCATACAAAGGTCTTGCCGAAAGATACCCCCATGATGACGGCACTCTTCGCAAACGTCTTGATTATGAGCTGTCCGTTATCAAAAAGATGGGATATGTCGATTACTTTCTCATCGTGTGGGACTATATAAACTATTCCAAATCACATGACATCCCGGTTGGTCCCGGACGAGGCTCCGCTGCCGGAGCCGTCCTTTCCTACTGCCTGGGGATCACGGATCTGGATCCGATCAGATACAGTCTTCTCTTCGAGCGTTTCCTTAATCCGGAACGCGTATCCATGCCCGATATAGACGTAGACTTTGCCTATGAAGGACGTCAGCAGGTTATAGATTACGTTGTCAAAAAATACGGACGTTCAAAATGCGTACAGATCATAACCTTCGGAACCCTTCAGGCAAAGGGTGTCATAAGAGACGTATGCCGTGTAATGGATCTGCCGTACTCAAGGGGCGATCAGCTCGCACGCATGATCCCCGCTGAGCTGGGGATGACACTTACCCGGGCGCTGGATGAAAACAAAGATCTAAAGGCGCTTTACGATACCGATCCCGAAGTCAGGGAGATCATAGACATGTGTCTTAAGCTCGAGGGACTTCCGCGTCACAGTTCGATGCACGCGGCAGGCATATTGATAACCCCCGAGGATGCCGACAGCTATGTCCCCCTTTCAAGACAGGGCGGAGGTGAGATAACCACCCAGTATACGATGACGACCCTCGAGGAGCTCGGATTGCTAAAGATGGATTTCCTCGGACTTCGTACCCTTACCGTGATAAAAGACGCCGTCACCGCCGCAAAAGAACGAAATCCCGGCCTCGACCTCGACATAAATACGATAGACCTGGACGACAAAAAAGTCCTTGAGTACATCGGGACCGGCGCGACCGAAGGGGTCTTCCAGCTCGAGTCGGGAGGCATGCAGATATTCATGAAAAGGCTGCAGCCCCGCTCCTTTGAAGACATCATAGCCGGTATAGCGCTCTACAGACCCGGCCCCATGGATTTCATCCCGAAATACATTTCCGGCAAAAACGATGCAGGGAATATAGCCTATGACACCGATGAGCTGATCCCCATACTCGAGACCACATACGGCTGTATCGTGTATCAGGAGCAGGTCATGCAGATTTTCCAGTCTCTTGCGGGATATTCGCTGGGACAGGCTGACAATATACGCCGCGCGATGAGCAAGAAAAAGCAATATGTGATCGATGAAAACAGACAATCCTTCGTTTACGGGGATACGGCACAGAATATAGCCGGCTGTGTGAACCGGGGGATAACGGAGAAGGCTGCCAACAGCATCTATGACTCCATGAACGACTTTGCAAAATATGCCTTTAATAAAAGTCATTCCGCCTGTTATGCGGTGCTTACCATGCAGACTGCCTATCTTAAATACTACTATCCTGTGGAGTTCATGGCCGCGCTTCTCACAAGCTTCATCGATAACTCCAACAAGATCCCCGAGTATATTCTCGTATGCAGAGAAATGGACATTGCTATCCTTCCTCCCGACATCAACGAGGGTTTTGCTGCCTTCACGGCTTCCGAGGGACGCAGCATCCGGTACGGCATGGCCGCTGTACGAGGGATCGGTCGTCCCGTAATAAAAACTATCGTTGACGAAAGAGGAGCCGGCGGTCCGTATCGGGATCTTAGGGATTTCATAAACCGCGTCATAGGACGGGATGTCAATAAGAGAGCCATCGAAAACCTTATCAAAGCCGGAGCTCTCGATTCACTCGACGGAAACCGCAGGCAGAAGCTTCTGGC
>JAILQK010000202.1 GCA_024699045.1 Lachnospiraceae bacterium
ACCTTCATAAGGGTGGACTTTCCTGCCCCGTTCTCTCCCATAAGCGCATGGACTTCTCCGCTCCTGACATCGAAATGAACATGATCGAGTGCATGCACACCGGGGAAAGACTTGTCTATTTCTTCCATTGTAAGAATTGCATCAGCCATTGATCCGCTCCTTTTTTATTAATTCTTTCTACGACGTGCCATGACGTCCGCATAAACCACGACTATAACGATAAGACCTGTAACTATCAGCTGGATGTCCTTTGCAAATCCGAGTGCCAGGATACCCTCCTGAAGCAGTGATATTATCAGCACGCCTATGACGGTTCCGCCGATGGAAGCAAGTCCGCCGGCCATTGATGTGCCTCCCATAACGCAGCCCGCGATGGCTTCGTTATTATACTGGTCGCCGTATCCGGGCTGAACCGTGGTATATGCTCCGACAAAGAATATCGCCGCTATGCCTACCAGTGTCCCGCAGATAACATATGCGAGCATCTCCCATTTTTTGGTATCAACACCGGAAAGTCTTACTGCCTCACGGTTGCTTCCGAGACAAAGGATATATCTTCCCGGCTTGGTATTGTTCAATGTGATCATGCATATAAATGCGGCAAGAAGGAAAATGATAAGCCCGACCGGAAAGCCATTGAAACTTACAAGGTTTCTGAACCATCCGTTTACCGGGTCCGTGGATAACGGCCAGCTCACTGACTGGGTCTTGGTATAGACCGCTGCGATACCCTTTGCTATGTTCATCGATGCCATCGATACGATGAAAGGCGGTATCGACCAGTATGATACCAGATAGCCGTTAAACGTGCCAAACAGGAATCCTATTACGATGCTCATAAGAAGCGCTACTATTGCAGGAGCTCCCTTGTTGAGCATTGTGTAACCGGAAACCAGACCGCAACAGAACATTACGGGTCCGATAGAGAAATCGATTCCTCCGGTCGCGATGACAAATGTAACTCCCAGTGAAAGGAAGCCCAGAAAATAAACATAATTCAAAATGCTCATAACACGGGCCACCCCAAAAAATCCGGAAACCATCAGCGAGAAGGCCAAATACATCAGAATGAGCACACAGAAAAGGATCACTCTGTTAAATCCGACCTTTTTCACAAAAGGATTCTGCTTGATCTTGTCCACATTTCCCTCCGTTCTTCGAAACAATCTATTTTTCGTTAATTTAGATATAAACGAAACGTTTCGCCCTTAATCATATTATAAAACTTTACCAATGTCAAGAAATTTAGATCCGCTATATTTTTATTAGATCGAGGTCCCGGATCCTGCCTCACTGTTTCTTATCTTTACGGGGTTTTCCTACCGATTCGCCTTCCTTTAATGCCGCATACAGACTTACTCTCTGCGGCGGAAGATCCTTGCCTTCCTCTATCCGGTTCAGAAGGATCCTCACTCCCTCGGCGGCGATATCCTCCATAGGCTGCGCCACAAGCGTAAGCTTCGGGTTCATAACCATGGGAAGGATAAGTTCGTCAAAGCCTATGAGCGAGATATCCCTGGGACATCTTACCCCTTCCTCGTTCATTGCCATTATCACGCCGAGGCTCACCTCGTAGTTGGTAGTCATGACGGCCGTCGGCTTGTCCTTGAGGGTCAGCAGAGTCTTCATGCTTTTATACCCCAGCTCGGTCGAGTGTGACCTGGCTGAGAAAATATATTCCTCAGGAACCGATATCCCGGCTTTCTCCATGGCGGCAAGGAAGCCCTTAAATCTTTCCTCCCCGGTATATTCTCTGGAATGGATCACCGCTATCTTACTGTGCCCTCTTTCCAGCAGATAATCCGTGGCCCTTTTTGCCGCATTCAGATTGTCTATGGTCACACAGTCGATCTCATGGCTTTTTATCTCCCGGTCCAGCAGTACCACCGGGATATCCGACTTAACCGCCGGCGCAAGAAAAGCCGGGTCGCTCGATACAGGCATGATCAGTATCCCGTCTACCTGTTTGTCAACGCAGAACCTGATGTTTTCAGCTTCCTGCTTTTCGTCGAGGTTGGAATCGCAGATCATCATCCCATAACCCCTCTCATGCAGGAATGCCGAAGCATGCTGCAAAAGTACCCCTGAAAAGTTTATGGCTATGTTATGCACGATGAAGCCTATCGTCCTTGTTCTCTTCGTGACCAGCGATCTTGCGGTTTCATTCGGATGATAATCAAGCTTCTTTATCGCGTCCTCGATCTTCTGTTTGTTTTCGCTGCGGACATTTCCTCCGTTCAGATACTTTGATATCGTCGCAAGGCCCAGTCCGGTCTCTGCTCTAATGTCCTTTATGGTTGACGCCACTTGTAACTCCCCTGTTGATTAACCCTTTCTTCCCCCTGTTTTTCTGTTCCCTTTTCCCGTTAAGGCTTATGTCGTCTGTTGATCCAGACTGGATGCTTCCCCGGGATACCTGAAGATGAAAGCATCCCTCGCAGCCTTTATGAAAGGAGCAAATTCCTCTTCGATCCCAAGGTTAGCCGGGATCTTCTCCGTGATCTCCTTTACCTCCCTGGAGATCTTGTCCACGCGTCTTTCATCCGAGATGTGGCCCAGACCTAAAAGTACGGCATTGTAGGTTTTATCCTTCTCACAAAGGTCGTAATAAAAAAGCGAGATATTGAACAGTTCATCATAGAGCGCTTTGGAACCGACCTCACCGTTTTCGGCGCACAGCGGGAACTGCCAGTCTGATCTGATCCCGTCTATCTCCTTTGCTATCCGCTTCTTCTCTCCGGGAAGGTATACCCTGCGTTTGGTGGACTGGAGATTGACCCATCCCCGGATGCCGTAATCTACATCCATCCCTTTTATCCTGTCATACCTTGCGTTCCACATTTTCTCCCGGATGATAAATTCTTCATCATTGCCGTGAGCTTCCCGCTCCCTGTCCAGTATGACCTTCCGCCTGTTCCGGTCGGTCTCTTTCCTGTATTCAGATATCCAAGCTGCATCCATATCTTTAACCCTTACCTGTAGAACCTACTACTTCCATCTTTTGCATAACGTACTTTTTGACCTCCTCCATAGCCGGAGCGCAGTACTTTTTGGGATCAAAATCATCCGGATGCGTTTCCATGTGAGCCTTGACCCCTTTGGTGAAGGCGATCCTGAGATCCGTCGCATAATTGACCTTGCATATCCCGCGGCTTATGCAGTCCCGAACCTGCTCATCCGGAACTCCTGATGTGCCATGAAGCACCAGAGGGATATCCACAACCTTGCGAATAGCCGAAAGCACCTCCACGTTTACCTTGGGGACTCCCTTGTATACCCCGTGGGATGTGCCTACGCCTACCGCGAGAAAATCAGGGTTGCAGCGCTCGACAAATTCCTTTGCCTCATCCGGATCCGTATACGGATTGTCATCCCCGTTTTCGAGATCATCCTCCTTGCCGCCGACCTTTCCGAGTTCGGCCTCGACCGGGATCCCTCCGGGATGGCAGGCATCGGTCACACGCCTGGTGAGCGCTATGTTTTCTTCAAAAGGAAGCTTCGAACCGTCTATCATTATCGAAGTATATCCGGTCCTGTATGCCTGCATGGCCAGCTCAAAACTGTTTCCGTGATCAAGATGCATGGCCACCGGAAGACCGGTCCTCTCCGCTGCCGCCTTTACATTTGCGAGATAATAATCAAGTCCTGCGTATTTAAGGGTGCCGGGGGTGGTCTGCATTATGACCGGTGATCCCGTTTCTTCAGCTGCCGCCAGCACTGCCATTACCATTTCCATATTCTCGACATTGAATGCTCCGACTGCATAGCCTCTTTTTTGAGCATCGAGCAGCATGTCCTTTGATGTTACCAGCATTTTGAGCCTCCTGTTCTGATATTTTGCGGTTATACTACCCCTGACTTATTTTATATATCCGACTGCATAATTGTAATCGTCGGCTGCATCGCAAACAAAATCCATGAGCAGCGCCCTGGCTTCCTTTTTCAGCTTGCCGTCGCGTACTTTTTTATACTGAAGGGGCATATACTGATAAAGCAGTCCCGTGGGGATCTCTACAGCGTCCATATTCTTTACCAGCTTATTGATCCCGTCTCTGATCTCGGGCATGGCAAAATAATAACGGCATCTGTCGGAAAGACTGTAACGACGCTTGATCTCGATCTCTTTATCCGTACCATGATAGTATTTAGCCCATTTGGATGGATCCTCGAGCATGAGTTTCTCGAGAAGCTCCGGGAAATCAGCTCTGTCTGCCTCGGGCACCAGCTCTTTTTCGATACTGCTGAGCGCAAATATCCCGTCTCTCAACGCAAATGTGAGCGCAGGTCCCACCTTGAGGATAGCGACTCCGTCCTCCACCATCCGCTTCAGGCATTCCGGGGGCTGATAATCCGTGGAGTGCCCCTCCATATAGATCCCGTCAAAAGTCTTTATCCTTGCGCAGAGATCCTTTGCATTCTCCCTGTTATACGGGAATACTTCATCGTCTCCGAATTCAACTCCGGGCTGGACCACGATCGCGATGATATTGCTGAACGCATCGGGATCCGAAACCGATGCAAACTGCTTCTTGTATTCTTCGAGAGTAGCGGCTACCGCCTCGGGCTTTGTGACCGATATGCTGTCCTCCTGCTCCTGCGCGCCTCCGGGTATGGGAACTTCACTCCCGATGATAAATACCGGTCTTTTCTCCGACGGATTCTTCTTGAGCAGCTCCTGGTAGCTGTCCTCGCACGCCTGATAAAGTCTTGCTCCGCGCCTTGCTACCGTCTCATCGGTAAGAGGCTTATCCGACGGATCGTCGGCAACTCTCATGCTGGTATCAAGATGGATCTTTTTATACCCTGCCTCCACAAACAGTTTGACGAGAGTCTCGGCCTTTTCCATTGCGCTCTCCTCCGGCTCGTTCACCCAGGTAAGAGGTCCCAGATGATCTCCGCCGAGCACGATCCTGTCATGAGGATAACCCGCGCGATCTGCGATCTCATAGACAAAATCACGGAAATCCGCCGGTTTCATTCCTGTATATCCTCCAAACTGATTTACCTGATTCGCGGTCGCCTCTATGAGGATATCTACATCCAGCTCGCGTGCCTGACGGATCAGCGCTTCTATCACGATATCATTGGCCGTACAGTATGAAGGAACCCCGGCGATCTTTCCGGCCTTTCTCTGCTGTACCATTTTCTGCATAAGTTCACTCATTTTGTTAAGTCTTCCCTTCCTTCGTTTTATCAGCGATCATAATAAAAGATCTGCGCAGCGGGTGCATGTCCCGCCGCGCATACCCGGTTATGTTATTTATTTGGCATCGGGACAGTCAACGATCTTTCCTTCCTCATCCCAGAGATCATGCCAGTCATTGGCTCCGGGCCACAGGAAAACCTGCCCTTTTACGAGACGGTTGTTCTTTTCGAGAGTTGCGATCGTCGCCATCTCCTCATCGGTAAGGGGCTCTGTCTGTGTTGAGTTCAGGTTGCTGACATATTCAGCCTCATGGATTGAGAACGGGATAGGGATCTGCCCTCTTTGGACCGCCCACTTAAGTGCTATGATCGCAGGATGTACTCCGTGCTTCTCGGCGATCGCCTTAAACTCGGGCACCTGCATATCAGCGATATCCGTTGCCACTATATCCCTTTCGGGTCTCTGAGGAGAGCCGAGAGGCATGAAACCTATGGGCTGTATGTCGTGTGCCTTGAGATAGTCGAACAGCTCCTGCTGCTGGAAGCAGGGATGAAGCTCAAGCTCGCACGCTACAGGCTTAATGCGGAATTTATCCACTACCTGCTCGAGCTTGGGTATCGTCATGTTCGATATTCCGATATGACGGACAAGTCCTTTATCGACAAGCGCCTCTATCTGTCTGTAGGTATCCATGAACTCCTCTACCGAGAAGGGTTTGGAATCAGGATTCCTGGAATCGACATCACATCCCGGTGCATGATAATTCGGGAAAGGCCAGTGGATAAAGAAAAGATCGATGTAATCGCACTGAAGATCCGCGATACTCTTCTTCGCCGATTTCTCGACCTCCCTGTGCATATCGTTCCATACCTTTGTCATGATATAGAGATCTTTTCTCTCTACTACACCCTCATCAAATGCCGCCTTAAAGACCTCTCCGATCTGGTCTTCATTACCGTAACATGCAGCACAGTCAAACATGCGGTAGCCTGCCCTTATAGCGCCTGCAACTGCATTGCTGACTTCCTCCGCGGTGAACCTGTCTGAGCCGAAGGTCCCCATTCCCATGCACGGAACCTTATCTCCTGTGTACAATGTGATCTGCGGTACTTTACTTGGATCTACTCCCATTTTTTTCTCCTTTCAAAACTTGATTGAATATGTTCTGCGGGTAATGGCCCCGCCTGTCATCGTCCTTCTGATCGTATACCTTTATTTCTCGCTGTCGATCAAAACCTTCCCCTTGACCGTTCCGGGGGTCTTGAACCATTCAAATGCCTCTGCGATCCCGCTTAAAGGCTGGATCTTATATACGAAGGAATCATCATACTTAAGCTCACCCGTTCCGAAGTAATGGGAGGTAAGTTCCCATTCATGTCCCGGGAAAGGCGCCGAATACGACATCCATGATCCGGTAAGCCTGAACTCCTTACGGTTCATGTTCTCCCACTCATCGACTGTAAACGAAAGCTCTCTGGTAGGTGTCCCGATGAAGCAGACATCGGCTTTGTTCGCCGCAAGCTTGAATGCCATCTTCATCGTGATGGTGTTCCCCGCGGTCTCGAACACATAATCAAAGCCCCGTCCACCGGTAAGCTCCTTTGCCTTTTCCATGAAACCTTCTTCCTTTGTATTGATCCCCGCATCGGCACCGAGACGTTTAGCCAGATCCAGTCTCTCATCCACGATATCAAAGACAACCGTTGTCTTTGCTCCGAAGATCTTTGCCCACTGCATCGTCATCATTCCGATCGTTCCGCCTCCGAGGATCGCAACGGTCTTACCGCCCTTATAGTCAGTACGCTCAAGTCCGTGAAGAGCTACCGTAGCAGGCTCAAAGAATGCTCCCTGCACAAAGCTCACTTCATCCGAAAATGCGACAACGTTCTTCTCCGGTACCGATACATATTCCGCGAAGCTTCCGAACTCTCTGGATCCTATAAAGCTGTAATGCTTGCAGAGTGAATAATTGCCCTTTTGACAATCCTCACATTTCATGCAGGGCACGAGCGGTATGCCGGCTACTCTGTCTCCGACCTTTACAGCCGTAACGCCTTCGCCTATCTCATCCACGACTCCGGAGAACTCATGTCCGAGCACATTTGGGAAATAATGGCAAGCATCTCCGTTGACTCTGGGGATGTCCGATCCGCAGATCCCCGTATATTTTACTTTTACGACTACCTTCCCGGGCTCTGCCTTGGGCTTATCGATCTCCTCGTAACGGATATCTTCTCTTGCGTGTACAACTCCTGCTTTCATAATGTCCTCCTTAAATATATGTGTCTGTTCTTATATATCCCTCAACTCTGCTTCCGCATGGTATCTTTGAGCTTTTCGTATATCTCCAGATAGATCCCGTATGCTTTATCGTATACTTCCTTATTTGCCGGATCCGGCTCATGTGTGCGGGTGGTATGCACCGTCTTGTCCACGGCTTCAGCGCATGATCCGTAGATTCCTACCCCGACTCCGGCCAGTATCGCAGCTCCAAGTGTCGTTGCCGTATCACTTGCCGGAACGACTATCCTTTTACCGGTCACATCAGCTTTTATCTGTGTCCATAAAAGCGAATTTGCCGAACCGCCCATCGCCTTAAGCTCATCCACTCCTGCCCCGGCCGATGACGCAACCTCGAGATTGTGTCTTAGCGCAAAGGCAACTCCCTCCATGCAGGCCCTCACAAAATGCCCCTTCGTCTTTGAAAAATCAAGGCCGTAAAATACTCCTTTTGCATCCGGATCCCATATAGGTGTCCTTTCCCCTGACATATAGGGCAGGAATACCAGTCCTTCACTCCCTGCGGGAACCTTCTCCGCTATCTCGTTAAGCTGTACAAGGGATGACTTTCCGGAACCGTTTGCTCTTTCATAGTCGGCGAAATTCTGCTCGAACCAGCGCATGACTCCTCCGCCTCCCGTAGTTCCTCCCTGCAAAAGCCATGTATCGGGTACCACATGATAGCTGAGGATAAGTCTGGGATCTGCCGCGTACTCGTCTATACAAATGCTCATTCCTCCGGCCTGTCCGCCCTGCTCCTGTGTCTCTCCGGGCTTTGCGACTCCCGCTCCCAGTGTACCGCAGGCCGCATCGAGTCCTCCCGCCACCACGGGCGTCCCCTCTGCAAGTCCGGTGGCTTTGGCCGCCTCGGAACTAACCTTCCCGACAACAGCCGTACACGGGAATATAGGCGGAAGGAAGCTCTCCTTTATCCCGAGCTCTCCTGCCATATCCTGATCCCATTCAGCCTTTCTCATATCAAAGCAATGGATGCCGTATCCCATGCTGACATCCTGAGAAAGCTCTCCGGTCAGCCTGTAGACAAGGAAGCTGTTGCACTGAAGGATCTTATCGGTCTTTTCATATACATCGGGGTGATTCTCTTTGTACCATATTATCTTCGGTGTGGTATATGAAGGCTTCAGGGGATTCCCCGCAAGCTCGAATATCTTCTGCTCTCCCACACGGCTGTTGATACGGTCACAGATATCCTGAGCGCGCATATCCATCCAGATCGGTGTGTTGATCAGTACTTTACCGTCCCTGTCTATCGCGACCGCCGACCAGCTCTGACCGTCAACGCCTATGGCGCGTATCTCTTCCGGCTTAACATCTGTCTCTTCAAATATCCTCCGGATACAGTCATACACACCCTTTACCCAATCCTCGGGATCCTGTTCCGCCCAGCCCGGATGCGGACGAAAAACCTCATACTCCGCATTCTTTGCCGTGACCACATTTCCCTCGGGCGTAAAGACCGCCACCTTGCATGAGCTTGTTCCTATATCGATCCCAAGAAGCAGATCCCGCATATTTTCCTCCATGACTGACTGTAAGTAAGCGTCCGGAAACCGGATTTATCCCCGATCCCGATCTCATTTCGACACATATGTTAGCACAAAGCGAAACGTTTCGTCAAGACGTTTGGATATAACAAAGAAAACTCCCTGTCAGGCAGGGAGTTTACTGATGCGAAACGTTTTGTATTCTATTGACTGTCTTATGGGATCATTGCCCCTCAATCCGAAACAGGGACTGTCTCGCTTACATCGACCCCCGAAAGATCATGTGCCGCAGCGCCGTCAAACCGGAAGCTTGCGACCATGCTGTTCAGTTTATCGATATCGGCTACATCCCCCAATGCTATATAAGTCTTATATTTAGAAGACGCATCATCGGCACTTATGCACATATATAACGCGTTATGGTCATTTCCTTCCCGGGTATACGTAAGATTGATCAGATACCCCGGATATCTCCCGAAATTGATAGGATAAAAATCTGTACCCAGGCTCGCCTCAAGTGTCGTCTCCTGGCCGTTCTCATAGCCCTGGAGCACTTGCGAGATCGACTTCACCATTTCCGAATAATCGCTTCCGTAAAGTTCACCGGGAATAAAGAAAAGATTGTCATCTTCGCCGTCTTTAGGCTGGCATATGATCTTTATCACGTCGCCGTCATTTTCCTCAATGGTACAGGGAACGTTCATGGCAAATCTGATCCCGCATTCATCCGAATCGTATATGGTATAATTTCCGGAATCGTATTCTCCCGTGATCTTAAATGACTCTATACAGTCACTCCCTTTTTTCCATAGATCGTCCGCATCATCTGCCGACCCGAGAACCCTCTGGTATATGCTGTAGCAGCCGTATTCTCCCTTCGTGTCAAAAAGAGTGAGACCCGACGACCACTCCCTGCCACCGCTGTCACGGCATGTGTAGGAATATGTATGATACTGCAACCCGTTCGGATTCCTGCCTTCAGATACATCCTCCAGTTCGATGTCGGTAAATTCATCTGAAGGGAGCAGCACCTTATTGCATGCATCGGCTAGTTCCATGTAATCCTCAGTATTGTATATTATTCCTCCGTAAGCATCGGTATCCATATA
>JAILQK010000203.1 GCA_024699045.1 Lachnospiraceae bacterium
AAAATGCATCATGCTTAAGATCGAGGAACGCTACCCCGATATCTTCGAATTAAAAAAAGACCTTAATGCTGTAGGGATCGAGCCTGAACCCCTTTGCAGCACAGAAGAAGATTCCGCCTTCCTCCCCATGGCAAAGACGGCAACAACATTTGAAAGCAAAACGGGTAAAAAAGACCCTGATTCAACCGAACTGCTTTCAGACCAGTCTCCGCGCCCCACTACCTCCGACGGAAACGAGACAGTGCTGTTAAGGGAAGTTCCAAAACAGGCACCGATCCCCGAAAGCGCGCCGGTATCCTATACCGCTCCACCTTCAGACAACAACCGACGCAAAGGCTCTCCCCTGCTGGTAATTTTAGGTATCGCCGCGGTCCTTCTTCTCGGTGTCGTGATAGGTGTCCTCGTTGCACGCCCCGGAAAAAAGGAGTCCGCTGATACGGAAGCATCCGAATACACTTCAGACGCAGATAATATAACCGAAGATGCCCTGACCGAAACGGACGATGAAGTCTCCACGACGGAAGTCTCTTCCGACAGTTCTGACAGCTCAGACAGTTCTGATAGCTCAGACAATACCGATGGATCTCCCGCAGAAGAAAACACCCCTGCAGAAGAAAACGTCACCGCAGAAGAAAATGGTTCAGAAGAGGAAAACAGTTCGGATGGATCCACATCTGAAACAACGGCTTCTGAAGGATCCGAAGAAGAAAACGGATCGCAGAACGGTGCCGGAGAAGAAAGCTATATCGAAATACTCTCTGCAGAGGCATCATCTACACTAAATGCCGTTGCTGTGGATCATGCCTCCTACAATGCCTCCAATCTTTACGACGGCGATTATCGCACAGCCTGGGTCGACGGCGTGAACGGTTCGGCAGCAGGACAGAGTATCGATTTACGGCTCAACCGGAAATGCAAATTGACAAGACTAAAGATATATAACGGTTACCTGAAAACAAAATACCGCTATACGATAAACGGAAGAGTCACTCTCACAAGGATCGATATTGCCGGAGGCCCTTCACTTGAGTGTCCCTTAAACGTAATGGAACCCGGGATCGACGACGTGCCGTTTGCTCCCGACGAACTGAATCCGACCGAAATAACCTTTGACGATCCTGTTTATACAGACACTATAAGATTAACGATAGTCACGGATATCCCCGGAACAAAGTATTACGATACCGCTATAAGCGAGATAGAGGTATTTGGCATAGTATAAGTATCTATTTGGCGTCCATCCAGTATTCTTCGGACGAACCGCAAAAGCCCGGTTCCGGGACGTATGTCTTATACAGATCCTCCACCTCCCGATCCGAGAGCGCGTAGCTGTAGATACAAAGCGAGGATATGGCTCCGACATAGGATTTCTGGAAAGGATCTCCCCCCAGGAGCACCTGACGGCATCCGATCATGGTGGGCATTCTTGTCGGAGAAAGCGGGCCTTTCCGCCCATTGATATAGATCCTCACCGACTCGCTCATCTCATCATATGTAAAGCACAGATGACTCCATTCATTCAGCCTTATGGCCCTGTAGGTCGTATCAAAGAAGCCTTCGTCATCCACACTTATACGAAATACACTTATGCCGTCATCCGCATTCGTATAGGGAACAAAAGAGATAAAGCCGCCGTTATATCTGGCATAAACCGCGCTCGCCCAGTTCATTTCCTTCTCCGGGAAGACCCATAGCGCAATGGAAAAGCTGTTTCGGGCAAAAAGCTCCTTTGGAAGCTCCACTACATTCTCACCTATCTCCCCTCCGGAGAAATGTAAAGCTCCTCTGTTATCGGAAACGCCTTTGGCGAAGGTCACCCCGTCACCGATGAAGCTTCCCCGGATCCTGCCGCTGTTCGAGAGCAGATCGCCCTTAAAATCGAAGACCTCACAGTCATCCCTCGGTATCTTATCCGCAACAAACCCCATATAATCATCCGGCTTGAAAATAAAAGACGCAGCCTTATTCCCGAAAGCATCGCAGCCACAGTCTGTAAGGAACTGGGTATCGATCACATCCCCGTATCCTATGGCGATCACCTGCTTATGAGCATCCTTGGTAAGTCTGGTCACTGATTTTACAAGCTTGCGGTCTGCAGGCTCCCCGAGACTTTCCGAAAGCCATCTTGAATCAAAAAGAAACGTCCGGACCGGGATGCTGTTCAGGTATTTGACCGATGCAAAACTCGATCCGTAATTTTTGATCGACATGCTGATCCCAAGCTCCGAAACCTTATTCATTCCAAACACCAGCCGTTTTACATCTCTTCCCGTCAATGCCTGCTCCGCAAGAGAGATATTTATGGCCGAAAGGGATACCCCGTATTTTCCGGAGATCTGTATCAGTTCCTCGGCAAGTCCCCCATCGAGAAAATTCAGCCAGGATAGCTCGATGCAAAACCGTATGTCTCTGTTTAACATGTCGGAGATATCAACGCTGCTGAGATATTTGAAAAGCTTATCCAAAAGATAGATATCCAGCATGCGGACATAGCTGTTTCCCTCAAGGACGGGCCTGTATTCCGACGGTTCCAGCACGCTTCCGTCAGGTCTGTGCCAATATGCAAGGACTCTGGTCATCTCAAGCATGCCGTTCTGCATGTTTAATAGCGGATTGAAGCACAGTTCGAAATCATCATTCTCAACCGCAACCGGAGCTTCTTCCTCTATGCGTCTGTCATGTAATATCTTCTCTCTGATATCCTCATAAAAAACGCCTCTGCGTTTTCCCTCGCGCTTCGCCTTATACATGGCATCATCTCCGAGAGAGATGACCTCCTGAAGGCTCTGATCATCGTTCTCCCTTGTGACGATCCCTGCGCTTAAGGATATAAGTGCGATCCCCGCCTCACTCTTTTGCAGATTCCCTATACGACGTACGATCCTCTCATAGACCGTTATGAGATCTTCCCTGGTCCTTGCCCCGTTTAGGACCAATACAAACTCATCCCCGCTCATCCTTACGGGATAGCCCTCTTTGTCACTGTCTCTTATCGCATCAGCCACAAGCTTCAGAACCTTGTCCCCCTCTTTGTGACCGTAGAGATCGTTGACTGCCTTGAAATTATCGACATCCATATATATTATGCTGAACCGTCCTCCGCTGTCGCATACCGGACAATCTTCAAAAAGCCATTTCCGGTTATACAGCTGTGTCAGATAATCCTTCTTGTCATTTCCGATCATTGTTTCCCACCGCTTTCAGAGACTTCCGACAGTGAAAGCTCCTCATCCGTTTCCTCTTTTATCCATCCCATTTTTTCATAGATATGCTCAAAAACATGATGCACGAGACAAGTATATCCTCCCGGAAGTATCACTGCAATAAATATCAGGTATCGGCAAAGATATATCGCTCCCGCCAGAATAGCGGCAAGGAAGATCATCCAGCCGATATTTGACATCGCGACCGCCGCACCCTTTACAAGCACATTCTTTACCGTATCATCAAATCTGGCCTGATATGTCATTGCGGATATCTGCCACATTACCGCAAGTACGATACATACCAGCACCGGAAAATATAACGCCCCGAGAAAACTGCCCTGACTGACCGCCATCCTGGAAAGGATAAGGTCAAACACCAGAAAAGCATCCAACAAAAGAAAGATCACCCACACGACCGTACCCTTTTTTAGGTTGTCGGTAAATGATCTTTTATAGGTAGAAAAAAGGTATCCTTCATTCTTAAACAGACTGACATGAAGCGTATAGTACATAGCGGATGAAGCAGCCCCCATCGTCAGTATCAGAAGGCTGCTCACATACCACAAAATACTGATCCATACTACATCTACTACTCCGCCTAAAACCGTGAATATCTTATGGTCGAACATTGTTCTCATCTACAGATCTCCAAATCAGACCGACCTCAGATTCACTATCATCGGGTTTCAAACGAAAATATCGGTCTTCCTTCCTTATATGCTATAGGCATGATCATCGCATGTCGGTTTGGATAATAAAGCGGATCTCCAACTATCTCCGTTTCCGTCCTCGCATGATAGATCATTACATCCCTGCCGTCATCATCAACCGTGAAAGAATTGTGACCCGGACCGTAAACGCCATATTCTGCCGATGATTCCAGCACCGGATATCTTTCCTTGCTCCAGCTTCGCGGATCGAGCAGATCACTGTCGGCATCTGCCGTAAGCATCCCCACACAGTAGTGGATCCCTGTTTCACTGGCAGAATAAGTCAGGAAGATCTTCCCGTTCCTCTGCAGGACTGCAGGCCCTTCATTTACCCAGAATCCGAACCTTTCCCAGTCATAATCCGGACTGGTGAGCAGTACCTGAACCGTATCAAGGGTATAACCGTTCTTTAATCTCGCGATATAAAGGTTTGATATCTGTCTTCCGACACCTACCTTCTCGGCCCAGACATAATACCACGAACCGTTATTTTCAAAAACCGTGGCGTCTAAAGAGAATGCCCTGAAAGAATACTCGTCATCCTCGCGGCAAGTCATCTTGCCCCTTTCGATCCACGGGTCATTCATCGGATCATCCCCGGTACATTCCAGCACGTACGGTCTCAATGCCCAGATATCGTCCACATCGGATCCGGCAAAATAAATATACCATTTTCCGAAGAGAAAGTGAATCTCCGGAGCCCATATGTGCTTACTCTGTGGCCCCTTGTCATGTTTATGCCATATCTCTTTTTCTTCCGCCTTATCAAGTTCGTAGAGCGATGTCGAACATCTTAATGCTATCCGGTCGTATTCCGGAACCGAAGCAAGGAAATAATATTTTCCGTCATCGGCCTTTAATACGAACGGATCTGCCCTTTCCGGGATCCAGGGCTTATTATATATTTTTTCTTTACTCATTGTATCTCTCCTGTAGGTTTATTACTACGATCCGGGTCAGGATCCCGACTTCGATCCGGACTTCGATCCGGCAGACTGAAACATCTGTATCTTATTTTGTAAAACGGATCACATTCCAGCTGAGTGAGGGTATCCTGATCGTAGCTCTGCCATCAGACACACTACCGCCCGGTCCCTGCACAGGGGTTACATTCTCGGGATCTTTTTCGGTATTCACTGCCTTAACATCATCGTTATGCATTAATATATGCTCGTATGCAGATAACTCACCAAACGACCTGAGATCCAGCTCAAGCTCGTAATCGGACTCCATGTCGCGGTTTACCGCAAAGACAGTCACATTGCCCGCCTCATCCATTGTTGCCGTCGCATCGATATAAGGTACCTCATCGTAGTCCTCACACGAATATGCCGGTGTGTTGACGATCGCGTTCAAAGCTGTTCCGCGTCCGTATTTTGATGCATGCATAAATGGATAATAAATGGTCTGTGCCCAGGCTCCTCCTCCGTTTCTAGTCATTATCGGCGCGATCACGTTTACAAGCTGTGCAAGGCAGGCAACCTTTACACGATCGGCATTTTTTATCAAAGTGATAAGCATGGAGCCTACCAGAAGCGCATCTTCAAAATTATAAATATCCTCAAGAAGAGGCAGCGCCTTATTCCATTTGTCGGATTCCCAAAGCTCTTTATCCGCCTCTCTTGAGTGATACCAGACATTCCACTCATCAAATGAGAGATTGACGACATGCTTGCTGTGCTTTGTCGCTTTAACGGCATCACACATGGATGCGACACTTTTGATAAAAGCATCCATATCCATGCTCCTTGCAAGGAATCCCGGAGTATCTCCGGTCGGATTCTCATAATACCTGTGCAATGAGACATAATCGACGTTCTCATAACATTCGTCGAGCATCTCCATTTCCCATGTTCCGAAGGTCGGCATTTCCGAAGAGGATGACCCGCAGGCCACAACTTCGATCGATGGATCGACCCATTTCATCATTTTGGCGGTCTCATTCGCGACCCTTCCGTATTCCCTTGCAGTCTTGTGTCCCATCTGCCAGGGTCCGTCCATTTCGTTTCCGAGGCACCAGAGCTTGATCCCGAAAGGATCCTTTTTCCCGTTGGCGATCCGCATGTCTGAATACTTGCTTCCCGCAGGGTGATTGGCATATTCCACGATGTCTCTGGCCTGCTCCGGTCCCCGCGTACCGAGATTGACCGCGTACATGATCTCACTCCCGGTCTTCCCGGTCCACTCCGCAAACTCATGAAGCCCTACTTCATTGGTCTCAGTCGTAAACCACGCAAGATCGAGCCGTTTCGGACGTTCGCTGACCGGCCCTACACTGTCCTCCCAGTTAAACCCGGAGACAAAGTTACCTCCGGGATAACGGACTATCGGTACATCAAGTTTTCTAACGAGCTCAGCTACATCCTTGCGAAATCCGAGCTCGTCCGCTTCTTTATGTGCCGGCTCGTATATCCCGCCGTACACTGCGCGGCCCAGATGCTCGATAAAAGAACCGTATATCCTCTTATCGATCTCTCCGACCACAAAATCTTTATCCAAAGTCAGTTTAGCTTTTTTCATGATCCCACCTGTCAGGCCTTTTATCCTTTAACACTTCCCGCTGCCATACCCGCGATAAAGGTTTTCTGATTGAGCAGGAAAACTACCAATATAGGAAGCACGCTCATCACCGCTCCAGAAAGCAGCATATCGTAATTATTACCGTATGGCGTAAGCAGAGACTGAAGTCCTATCGGGAGAGTCTGCATCTCAGATGTTCTCAGGACGATCATGGGCCATACCATCGAATTCCAGCTTCCCATCGCCAGAAGGATCGTCATGGCTCCGTATGCCGGAAGCATTATCGGCATCATAAGCTTAAAGAATATCCCGAATTCACCGCATCCGTCTATACGTCCCGATTCCATTATCTCCGTGGGGAGTCCGCTCGCGAACTGTCTGAAGAAGAATATCCCCGTAGCAGGAACGATGAACGGAAGGACAACACCGGCATATGTATCGATCAGGTTTACTGAGTTTATTTCCTTATATAAAGGAAGGATCAATATCTCGACCGGAACCATCATGACAAGGAGGACAAGCATAAACAATACGTTCCTGCCCTTGAATTTGTATTTTGCGAGCCCGTATCCCACAAGAGACGAGAAGAACAGACCCGTAGCCACCTGGATGACCATTATCACGATACTGTTGATATACCATTTCAGATATATTCCTTCACGCTCGGTGAGCAAAAGTGCATAGTTGCCCAGTTTGTAATTCTGAAAGTCGAATTTGAACTGCAGTCCGTTTCTTATCATCTCACTTCCCGGCTTGAATGATGAGATCAGCAGGAAGAAGAATGGCATAATAGCTATGACCGCAAATATTGCAACAACAAAGGTCGCAAGAATAGTCAGTCCGATTTTTTTCTTATTCATTTTCGTACCCTTCTTTCTTTGTGATCAATCATCACTCTTGCCTACAGGATCGGTTATCTTCAGCTGGATTATATTAATGATCATAACACCGGCGAGCAGAGTGATTCCTGCTGCGGATGCCAGACCGAAATTATTCCGGTTGAAGCCCTGTGCGTAAATATAGCTTACGATCGTAGCTCCGATATCACCCGGAGTCCTTGCGCTGTTAAACAACGTGAACGCCTCGGCAAACATTGAGAATCCGCCGTATATCGAGATCGTGAGCACATATATGATGGTAGGCTTGACTCCCGGAACGGTAATATTCAAAAATCTTTCCCAGGCATTGGCTCCGTCTATGGTCGCCGCCTCATAAAGATCCTTGGGAATGGTCTGCAGCGCCGAAAGATAATAAACTATATTAACTCCCAGCCACTTCCATACGCAGAAAACAACAAGAACAATCCAGGTAGTCACACGATTTTCAAGCCATCCCTGTGGCGGTATCCCGAAAAAGCCGATGAACGCGTTCATCAATGCCGAAGGATTGGAAGAAAACGCATATTTAAAGAACAGTCCCGCCATAACAACGCTTGTCAAAGCAGGTATAAACAAAGCACTCTTGAATATATCGGCCTTGAACATGAACTTTGAGTCGATTATGACCGCGAGCATTAAAGGCAACGGCACAAGAATAAGACAGGTGAAAAAGGTATACAGTGTCGAGTTCTGAACCGCCATGACGAAATAATCATCTATCAGGAGCTTGTAATTTGCAAGTCCTGCAAATTTAGGGGGAGCAAATCCGACCTGCTGGCACAGACTTGTCCAAAACGTCTCTGTGATCGGATAGATAAAAAAGATCAGGAAATATATTACGAAAGGTGCCGTAAAAATGTACGGCGCAACCTTGATCATATGGATTCCCCCGCTCTTTTGTGTCCCCGCCGCATTTATATTATTCTGTTTAGACATATAATCCCTCTTCTTATCATGCAACGATGTTATTTACAATTGTGCGGGAACAGCTTTCATAACCATTCCCGCACATGATTTACCGTTTATACAGCGATCAGATTATCACTGCATTGCGCGAAGCTCATCAGCTGCCTGCTTTAATGCTTCCTCAGGGGTCTGACTCTTATCGCTGAGAACATTGAACATTACTGTCTTCTGAACTCTTGTCAGAGCCTCGGGATAAAGCGGGTTGGATGTTGAAAGCGCTGATATAGCCGCTGATGTCTCATCCATAACCTGATAGATCTCATCACCGAAGTAGTCAGTGAAACGGTTAGGAGCTGTCATTTCAGGATCATCATATATATCCGTACGGATAGGGTCGAAACCAAGCTCTGTCCAGGTCTTTATAGCACCCTCACGAGAGATCTTTGCAAAATACAGGAAGTCCTTTGCAAGCTGTACATCCTTAGCCTGGTTCGTTACAGAAGTACCTGTTCCGCCGAGTCCTGCTGAATTGGCGCCGCCCTTCTCCCATACAGGAAGAGTTCTTACGCCCATCTTGCCCTTAAGGTCAGGCATGTAGTCTGTGAAACGGTTCAGATACCAGAGCGGGATACCGATCGAAGCAACATTGCCTTCGTTCATGTATGCATACCACTCTTCACTGTGGCAGAAGCCTCCGGGCATCTCACAGAAGATATCGTCGTTAATTCCGTCAAGGAGCCACTGAAGAGTATCGATGTTAATCTGATTGTCGAGTGTAACCTCTCCTGTAGCAGGATCAAAGAAATCGCTCTTCTGCTCTGTGATCAGAGGATAGTATGTCCAGTGCTCGGTTGTCTCGCAGGCCATGATGTATTTGCCTGTCTTGTCGTGGATGGTCTTTCCGGCTTTCTTGAAGTCATCCCATGTCTCTATAGAATTGATATCTACGCCGGCTTCCTCGAAGATTTCCTTATTATACATAAGGCAGGTAGCACCAACGTGATAGTCAACACCGTAGTAATTGCCGTGATTTGCGTAGTTGTCAAATCTTCCCATGATAAGGTTTTCCTTATCGGGCTCGATGATATCATTCAAGGGTACAAGGGGAATGCTGTCCTCTTCACCCGTGATGAAGTTTGCATACATTGAGATCTCGATATCAACTATGTCGGGAGCGCCTGTACCCGTCTGAAGTGAGATCATAAGATTGTTGTGAAGATCGTCATATCCAAGAGTCTCAGCCTTGAAATCAATAGGCCTGTCGGGATATGTCTCATTCCATCTCTTTGCCGCATCCTCCATGAATTTCTGGTGAGCTGCCTGGAAGGTCCAGAACGTAAGCTCCTGTGCACCTGCAGGCGCTGCCTCTGCTGATTCTCCGGAATCTGCCGCAGCCGCATCTGCCGAATCTGCCGCAGCTGCATCGTCCGCAGGTGCAGCTGCATCGGTATTCGCACCGGCATCTGCCGCAGGAGCTGCGCTTCCACCGCATCCAGCAAGGGATACTGTAGTACAGACCGCAAGAAGAATCGCTAAAATTTTCTTTTTCATTTTGAATCCTCCTAAACTAAATGATTGCCAACAACATCTCGAGGTCGATTGTGCAACTTGCACAATGCATTTGTTCC
>JAILQK010000210.1 GCA_024699045.1 Lachnospiraceae bacterium
GGTCACTAAAGGATAGCTTATGGTATGATGTTATTACTTCTTTTAAATCTGACATTTATGGCCTCCGAAGAACTAATGTTCGATAGATTTATTTTATCGAACACATGTTTATATGTCAACCATAAATGCGAAAATAGCCAATATGCTTTAATAGCACTCCCGCTTATTTTGGCTATTGCATCTTTTACAGAACAGGTGAACTTTTCCCGTATATAACATGTCCTGTGCATAACATGTCCCGCGTATAAAATACATAATCCTGCCACATAGTGCATGCTGTGAGCCTGTAGTATCCCTGCTAATTTTTTGGAGATCCCTGTTTTGAATAATCATATAGACTCTTGTTTCTTATTGCAGAACAAGAACCGTACCTGTCCGGGCAAATACCCATATTACTGACTTGTGATACGCCGGAAAAAGCGTATATATTCCTTAAAAACGGAAATAAAGGAAGGGACTGTAGCCACTGCCATACATACAACCTATGGCCAATATAAACAACAGTATAATACCGATGTCATATATGAATCGTCTAAAAGCATTAACATTGAAAAACGAACTCAGCCTTTTATGAGGTATGGATACTGCTATTCCTATAACAAGTAAAAATATATACCTTAAATCGATCACAAATATGAAATTAATAATATCTTTCCCCGAAACAGTGAACATGCCTTTAATATAATTTATGGCATGTGTCAAATTGTCTGCCCTGAAAAAAACCCATCCAATAGTCACAATGATCAAAGTATATATATGTCTAATTATTTTTGGCAGCTTCTCAAAAAGCCGTCTCAGCACGGACTTTTCAAGGATTATAAACACAGCATAATATAGTCCCCAGACTATAAAATTGAAACTTGCACCATGCCAAAGCCCTGTGAGGAAAAAGACCATAAGATAATTGAAATATGTCCTCTTTTGACCCTTACGACTTCCACCAAGAGGTATATACAGATAATCCCTAAACCATGATCCCAAAGATATATGCCATCTTCTCCAAAATTCCTGTATGGACTGCGAGATATAAGGGAAATTAAAGTTCTCTGGGAAATCAAAACCAAAAATCTTTCCAAGACCAATAGCCATATTTGAGTATCCGCTAAAATCAAAATAAATCTGGAGTGTATATGCAATAGCACCTGTCCAATATGCAAATACTGAGGGATAATTCATGCTAAAACAGTTATCTGCAAGCGGAGCCAGTTGATCAGCTATGAGTATCTTTTTTGAAAAACCTATTGCAAACATGATCATACCTTTGCGTATGTTTTCAACAGATGTTGTTCTATAACTAAGCTGTTTTTCGATATCTGAGTATCTAACGATCGGCCCGGCTATCAATTGTGGAAAGAACGCTATGTATAATGCAAGTTTGGAGATATTTTTCTGAACCGGTATATTCTTTTTATAAACATCAATTATATATGACATTATCTGGAACGTGTAAAAAGAAATACCTATAGGCAGTGCCAACGATTGTATCTCCATGTTTAATCCTATTGTGTTTCTTAAGATTTCCACCGTAAAATTGAGATACTTGAATACAAAAAGCATCCCAAGATCATAGACGAGAGTGATGATCAGGATAAGCTTTTTGTGAGAGACGATCTTGTCCATCAAAAGACCGGAAACATAATTAAAAAGTATTGAAATGATCAATAATAATATATATTTAGGCTCGCCCCACGCATAAAAAAACAACGAAGCAAGCAAAAGGATAGCATTACGATACTTTGTACCTGCTACGAAATATACTACAAGGAGCAGTGGGAGGAATATAAACAAAAACGTGGTTGACGAAAATACCATTACCTTACTCCTCCCAAGTACAAACACTGTATAGCAAGATCTCTGCCATCATCACTCATTTTTTTCTCTGCCGGATTAAAATACTCCGATGCACGTATTTCTATATTATAGCCACCATTTACGGGCTCCCCTAACATTTCACGGGAGATAACAAGCGTTTCTGTTGTTTGTGCTTCATATTTTTTTTGACAATATAACTTACTGTTTATATATATATCAACGATATCTTCCTTTGCAAAATCAAATATCTGCTGTGGCACCGTATAGGAAATTTCTATACCGGCCGCCGAAACACTTTTTTCGTTGATCGTAAGACTGGCATATGGCTTGACCCATGAAAAACCCTGTTCCTTTCCATAGAATCCCTTTCCGCAGTAATCAGTCAACGGAGCTGGATCATTAGCATCAAAACAGTCTAAATAATAAGAGTTTATTGGTTTGGGAACGTACGTATCTAAGTAATCACTGAGATATTTCAAATAACCATTTGTGTAATCAACTATGCAAGGTTCCACAATTTCAACAGCTATTACATCAGCGCAGTCTAAATGAAACTGCAAATTCAGGTTTGTCCAATCGTGATTCAAATCATAAAAACTACCAGTGGAATTCGCAACATATTCATCACGATTGATACGTGCAATATTATCTTCAGGGATATTTTCGTACAAATCATTATATAATCCCTCAGAGAAAGAATCGCCATATAGTAACATATTTAATCTATCATATCCCCCTCCCACAGGAGCACTTGTATTATATTGATAATAAGTACATTCAGGTTGAGGCCATAAATTCAATAGATTATATACATCAGCATCACGCCGAAAAGGCTCTGTACTTATAGCCACACTATCTGTCGAGAAATTTTTATAATGCTTTTTAGTAAGTTCTCCTATCTCATTCACAAGACTTTTACTTGTGAACTGTTCATATGTTCTGGACCAATGTATTCCACTTGAGTAAAAGGGCGGATATTCAAGGCTGTCAACATAGTCTTCACAAAAGACACATGGTAGATTTGCTTTTTGAATCATTTCCTTGAGGCTTTCTGTAGAATTTAAGGATTTTTCTTTATACATGAGCCGGTATTTAAGCGGCATTTTTTCAGGAAGAATAGTGCTCTTTCCCGGAACAACATATACAAAAAAAGATTTTCCTATTGCATTAAGTTTATTATTTACTTCTACCAGCTGATCAACAAAATCCTGCATTTCTTTATTTTTAGTTTCAGATGAGTAATCATGTACCCCCATACAGCAAGTACTCTCGAGATAGGCCGGTTCGAAAATATATCCGTCTTTTCCTATGGGACGGTTACCAACATTAAATAAATAATACATTAGTGTATTGTAGGTTTTTATATATATGCCACGAAGTGGAAGATAAGTATCTATTTTAGACTCAAAATAATTCATAAAAGATCTGTCCAATATACTATCAGCAGAAAGTTCAATATCATCAGTGACATCAATGTAACCTTTCAATTCGACATCAAAAGGAATTGACGTAAAGTGCTTTAAGCATCCTAATACCAGAGATATGCTTATGATAATCATAAAAATAAATATAATGAGCGTATCATTTTTCTTATTTCTCATTTTGTGGCACCATAATACAAAGGGATAGCAGTATCTCCGTTACTTCTTTCAAGAACGTTAAGGTAAAAACATCGTTAACGAATTATAAAACAATATCAAAGATAAGTAAATCATATGGGAGCTTCCATCACCACTCCTTAAGACCCGGCCACTCTTCATACTAAGGAATATAAGCCCCTGCTGCCCACCCCCTTTCCCGCTACCCCAAGCCCTTCCGCTTGTTTCATAAGGAATACATACCCCGCTGCCCCCAAGCGTCCAGTTTCCCCTCTCATATAGGAAGTTGCAAAGTAATGACGCTTAAATTACAATGATGAAGATTAATAAGAAAGAGTTAGCTAAACCACAACCAAATTGAAACCGAATTTATAAGTGTTTATAGATATTCATCCCAGTATTGGAAATGCACATGATTCCACGCATTGAGATCCACAAAGAAGATTCCAAAAACACAATACGGTTAATTATTATCATAGCTGCTGTATTTGCGGTAGCTTTGATATTCTTATACTTTGTTGCATCAAAAACCTTCAGGGGCACCCCTCTTTGGGAATCAAAAACGATCGAGATGGGCGACACTGTCAGTGATTCCGCAACAGAATACATAACTGGTCCGCCCTGGACCATCGAACACACAAAGATAGACCTGTCCCACGTTAATCCGATGAAAGTCGGAAACTACACCGTCACGGCTAAAAATCTCTTCGCCACCTATGACTACACCTTAAAAGTCAGAGATACAACGCCCCCAACCATAAAGATCGGCGATATATCGGCCCTGGTCCTAAGCACCGGAAAGTCCTATGATACCAGCCTGCTCAAAGCCACCGCAGAAGACAAAAGCGGTATAACTCATATCAGATATCTATACTCCGGCAAGGAGATCGATGAACTGCGTTTTGAAAAACCCGGTTATCATCAGGTAACCGTATGCGCGACTGACATGAGCCAGAACGAGTCAAAAAAAGTAGTGTCCGTACTTGTAGACGACCCTCCAGAGATTTACGGGCTCCACGAGCAATACCTCCTGACAGGAAGCACCGTCGATGATCTCGACCCTGTCTTTGCAAAAGACACAAAAGACGGAGACCTCAGCGATTCGATCAAATATGACACCTCTGCTATCGACTTTTCAAAAAGCGGCGACTATAAAATACTGTACAATGTAACGGACAGTTATCATCTGGAGTCCTCTGCCGAATCCACACTTCATGTGGTAGCAGCCAAAGCCTCTGTCAACAGCCACAGCCATGACTTCGAGCTCTCTGCTGAAGACATGGAGAATCTTATCAAATATGGACATTTCAACTACGAACCGCTTTCAGAGCCTGACAGATCATGGGTAATAAAAACCTGTGACCGCACTCTCGTCAACCTCTACCTCGACGGATCCGACTCCGTTAGCAGTGGATCTGCCTTTATCTACGATATAACCCCCGAGTTTATTTACCTCATATCCGTGGATCATGTGACCAGCGAGCTTGCAGGAAACGACATAAAGATCACCTTCTATGACGACACCTATATCAACACACCGATACACTCCATACGGTTAAATAATGGAAATGAAGCCGCAATGTTCAGACTGCCGGTGTCACTTATTCCTTATCATACCCTGATAAATCTGAGAGAAGTTGCTTTTATGGAAGATATCTACGACGAGCTCGTCCCGGGCGACAACCTCATAGAATATTGCAAAAACTGGCGTGCTGGCAAGAAAGATGCCCTGATAAAGGATGTAAAGATCATCTCCTACGCACTTTCCGAGCAGATGAAACAGTATGTAGACCCGGATGAATACTTCACGGCTACTCGCCAGTCTGAGGCCGGCATGAGCGGAACCGCAATCTTCGACGAGCGCGGATACCTTGCAGGGATCTGCAGCAAAACCCTGTATCCCATGAGTGGCGAGATCCCAATATACCGCAACGGCTGTGACCTCATCCTCAAAGTCGACCGACTCCCGGAACTTAGAGAGCGCGCGTCTGAGCTTGAATGACTGTTTAGTCGCTTTTCTCTTAAAACTATGCACCCTGCAAGGCCGTACCCTCACCTCGCAAGGCCGTACCCTCACCCTGCAAGGCCTGGATTTCTTCTAGTAACCCTCATACATATGACCATGGCGTAATACCTGCCGTAGCCATACTCAAATAGCATGTACCACCTTAGAATCTTTATGAACCCCCTATACGTATTGCCCTGGCATAATACCAGCTGCAACCATGCTTGGATAGCATGCGCCGCCTTAGAATCTGTAGAAGCTCCCTATCCGTATGGCCTTGGCGTCGTGCCCATGTCCGATTTCTCTCGTACGGGCAACCGGAAGTTCGTCAGATATGTGCATTTT
>JAILQK010000218.1 GCA_024699045.1 Lachnospiraceae bacterium
CTAACACAGTATGATAGCACATCTTTCAATGTATTACCATAGATTATTGATTGTAGTCTATTGATTCGGGGGTACAGGCTTCGAGCTCTTCCTTGGGGATAGACAGGAATATTTTTACAAGCTCCGCATCCAGCTGAGTTCCGGCAACATCCTTGATGATCTCTATTGCCTCCTCATGAGATCGCTTCCCTTTATAAGATCTTTTCATCGTTATCGCCGAATAGGTATCACACACCGATATTATCTTCGCTGCCATGGGGATCTTCTCCCCCGGCACTCCGTAGTACCCCTTTCCGTCGATCCTTTCGTGATGATACAGTATCCAGTCCTTGACTTCATCAAAGGATGGCAGTGACTTCAGCAGATTCATCGCGATCTTCGGATGCTGCTTCATCACCTCCCATTCCTCGGGATCAAGCTTTCCGGGTTTGTTCAAAATAGCTTCCGGCACTCCGAGCTTGCCTACATCATGCAAAAGAGCGGCATATTCAAAGCTCACCGGACTTATTCCCTCCTTCATGTTCGATGGCAGGTATTTGTACAGGCACATGCACAGCTTCTGGACATTCCGGCTGTGTCCGTTCAGATTGGAATCTCTTGCCTCGATCACCCCTATCAGAGTCTCGGTAAGCTCAAGACTCCTGTCCTTGAGCGAATCTACAAGATAATACATCAGGGATAGCGCCAATGATACAAATATCGCGCCAAAGAAAAGTATGTCGGCTATCAGATAATCCGGATCACCGAAGATTACCACTCCCAGATAACCCACGAGGAAGAATATCAGCAGGATAAGTCCGACTTTTGCCCACAATGGTTCTCCCCGCTTTCCGGAGAGCATTACATCGTTTGATGTCCGGATAAAGCGGATATATGCGATTATATTCCCGACCATTATAATGCTTCCAAGAATAATAAGTACTGATACCATTTAGCATCGCCGCCTTTTCCGCTATTCGATCGCCTCTCGGCTTTCTAACATAATTATACCATATCCCGGCACGGATTATGACAACCAATATTTCATCTGACGGAATCCCGGCGGAATGAACGCACTCAGGCATTAAGGCACTCAGGCACTATACCGACAGACAATTTACGCAGTTATAGGTATATGGTAAAATTCTCGATCATGGACACGGCTCTGAAAGAAATTGAAGATCGCTATAAAACTATAGCCCCGTTGAACGAAAAACACAGAGTTTTTCTTGCGCACGATGAAGCTTTGGATTGCATGTGCGTGAAGAAGATCCTTAAGACCTACAATGCGGATGTGTACAAAAGAGTACAGGCCGCAAAGATCAAAGGACTGCCCGAGATCTACCGGTTAACCGAAAAAGACGGTGAACTGACAGTGATCGAAGAATACATTGACGGGGAGACTATAGCCTCACTGCTTGAGCGAGAGGGAGTATTTCCTGAAGACAAGGTACGGGATATTGCCTTGAAGCTTTGTGACATCCTCAATGATCTTCACTCGATGGAGCCTCCCGTGATACACAGAGATATCAAACCGTCAAATGTAATAGTCACCTCCACCGGAGAGGTCCGCCTTATCGACCTTAATGCAGCAAAGCTTGAAAACGCTGAAAAAGCTGAAGACACTGTCCTCCTTGGTACCTATGGATATGCTGCCCCCGAGCAGTTCGGATTCGGCTCATCAACAGTACAGACGGATATATATGCTGTGGGAATGCTCATGAACACAATGCTGCTCGGAGAGTATTCCCGGGATACGATAAAGGGAAACAGTCTGTCCGAAACGATCGCCAGATGTGTGATGATACGTACGGAAGACCGGTACGGATCGGCTTTGGAATTAAGAGCAGCCCTTGTTTCTCCGGGATCGAAGCCGAAAGTCAGTTTCGTCCTTCCCGGTTTCCGTTCAAAGAATCCTTTGCATATGATCATCGCGGTCCTTGGCTACGCTGCGATCATCATCATGGGCCTGACGTTCGAGACTACAAATCAGGAAAGCAATCCAAAGGTCATATGGCTTGAGAGGATCTGGTTTCTTATCATCATGCTCCTTCTGGTCTTTTTCACTTCAGACTATCTCGGGATACAGAAGAAACTCCCGCTTTGCAACAGCCGGAACCTGATAATAAGGATCATCGGTATAATCCTATTTGACGCAGTGATCGCGATTGGATTGCTCTTTATAATGGTCGGACTGGAAGTCATGATGACGGTTTAGTTCTCGGTCGGTTTACGAAGGAGTTTTTGAAACTCCACCGTCTTTATTCTCCAGGCACCGCCGATAGGTCAGATCGATGCCGAAAGCCCCAAGCGGAGCGGTAAGCAGGATAGCGACCACCGACACCGTAAGCACGGTCTCGCCGCAAGCAAGCCCCATCGCCAGCGGGATACCCCCGATCGCTGCCTGAACGGTTGCTTTCGGCGTGTATGCTATCATGCAGAATATCTTCTCTTTCAGGTTCAGTTTTGTTCCGATGACACAGATAAACACTCCGAGCATTCTGAAAAGGAGCACCAGGAGAATAAGGATTATCGCCCTGATCCCTGCTTCTTTTGCATGATCGATCGCAACCGAAGCCCCGACCAGTACAAAAAGGAATATCTCAGCCACGGTCCAAAGCTTATCATACTGACCGGAAAGCTCCACGGCCCGTGAAGGATCCAGCCGTCTTATCGCGATCCCCATGCACATGATCGCGATCAATGAAGCAAAAGGTATCATCGGGAACTCCGTCTCGACAGCCGATACAATAAAACTCACCGACAGCAGTATCACTGTCATGATTATCAGATTCATCTTTATCCATGAGAACCATTTATACAGGACGGCTCCCACAATAAAACCGACTGCGATCCCAAGGACTATAGATAACGGGATGTTCACAAACGACATGACCGATACGTCCTGTCCTTGAGCCAGTCCGGTAAAAGTAGTAAACATCACGATGACAAAAACGTCATCGACCGACGCGCCGGCAAGGATCATCTGAGGGATCCCTTTTCCCACTCCGTATCCCTCGTCTATAAGCTTTATCATTCTCGGAACTATGACCGCAGGTGAGACCGCTCCGATCACGGCCCCAAGGATTGCGGCATCCAGACGGTTCATACCCAGAAGCATCGGAGCCAGGATGACCATTCCGATGATCTCAAAACAGGCCGGAACAAAGCACATGAGTATGGCAGGTCTTCCAACCTTTTTCAGATCCGAAAGATCCAGCTTAAGTCCCGCCCTTATCAGGATTATGATAAGCGCGATCCGGCGTATTTCCGTCGAGACATTAAGGATTGAGGGATCTATCAGATTCAGAGCATAGGGCCCTATGATCACTCCGGCGATTATCATCCCGAAAAGGCTCGGAAACCGGATCTTCTTACACAAAGTCCCTAAAAGCAATCCCGACAAAAGTATCCACGCGATACTGATCAGCATATAAAAACTCCTCCCAGGCGTACAGCCTGACGCTCTTTGCGCCACAGACAATCATTATACACCTTTGTCGCTTACTTGACTTGCAAAAACGAAAAACCCGGGCTCAGCTGAATGGCTCAGCTGCCCGGGTCTGCTTCTTCCAACTATTTGGAATATCTAAAATCCTATCCGCCTTCGTTTTGCCGAAGAGTGTTGCGAATTATCAAACCTGTCTTTAACACTTATAAAATCAGTCTTGGATATTTTCAATTTACCGCCCTGTTTCTGATCATAATGTGAAGAAGCCTGTCCCCATACACGTTCGAAAAGGTTTCGAACAAACCTAGCGTTACTGAAGGTATCACTGTTTAACAGCTCATCATCAAGGGCACAAAAATGCTCGTGAATGGTCTTTTTAACTTGTCTGTCAAGCTCAAACTTATCATCCAGCATATAATAAAAGATTTTTTCAAGTTCTTCTCTTGAATAGTTGGGGAACTTGATCTTAATGGGTATCCTGTCCCTGATACCATCATTTGCTTCCATCAACTTATCCATATCTTCTTCATAGCCGGCCAGGATCACACACATATCATCTCTGTGGTTTTCCATTTCGGCTATAAGAGCCGTTATGGCCTCCCTCCCATAATCCCTCGAATTATCATCGGATCTGTATAGCTCATAGGCTTCATCTATAAAAAGCACGGATCCATAGGCCTCTCTGCATGTCGCAGTTGTCTTGGGTGTGGTTTCCCCTATGTATCTGCCGCAAAGATCTCTGCCTTTTATCTCACGCATATAACCCTTGCTGAGGATTCCGGTCTCTTTCATCAATTTGGCGGTTATTCTCGCAACAGTTGTCTTTCCGGTTCCGGGAGCCCCTGTAAACATCATATGTATAGAAGGACGCTCCACCTCCTGCCCCTGCTTTACCAGTTCCTGTTGTACCTGGATCTGTTTGATGACCTCTCGTATTTGTTTCTTTACATCCTCCATCCCAATAAGTCGATCCAGTTCTTCATCCGCTGTCAGATCACCTTCTGACAGTTTTACAAAAGACCGGAGCTGATCATCGGTTATTGTTTTGTCATGGATTTTTCCTGTCGCATTATATCTTATCTTTTCGTATGCGATCGTATTAAAAACTTTATCCATGGTCTTATATCCATAAAAGTACCCGTCATTTTTCTCTGCAATTATGCATTTTTCAATAGTATCTCTGCAATCTTCCGTGATCGTAAAACTGTTGTTTTTTGCTTTGTCATACAGATAATCAATAAGCTGTTTATGATGAGGCATCTCTACGGTAATAGACCTTACCGGGATAACATCAGATAATTCCGCTTCTAAATCCGCCACTGTCTGCATTTCCATAAACGGGACTCTGAACACTACAGAAACAGGCGCTCCTATAGTCATTATCTTATGTACATACTCTTTGACCTTACTGCTTCCGATTTCACCCATCCATTCGGATATATCCAGACATATTATTCCGCTGAGTTTTTCATGGGGGTTTTCAGTAACCGCCGAAAAGACACGCTCCGCCTTTTCCCAATCTGAGTATTTCTTGTCGATATCCTTGTCGTTTTGTACTAAGATTTCGCTACACAATTTAGCCGGGTCAGATTCAATTGCTGATCCACAATTTATATACTCTCCCGCTATTTTTTTTAAGAAGTGTGTAAGTCCACCCCCCTTGTCAATAGATATAAGCAATGCGGTTGACCACAAATACTCAATAGCATCCGAATTTTTTGCTTCTATTATCATCTGCCGCAACTCTGCCAGGTAATCCTTCATCACCTCCGAATCAATATCTTCGAATTGACAGTTGTTTCCTCCGTGTGACTGATCCTGCCTGTTTGAAGTGATATTATCAACCTCTCCGATATCACCGCGCGGGTCATTATTAGGATGACTATCTTCGATTTTTTTCCTCAAGTCGTTATTATAGTTAAATATCTCCTTCATTGTAGAAGATTGGGTAAACAGAGCCTTTTCTTTCTCCGGAAGAGCTTCCAATGCATCAGAAATGATCCGGTTTATGGTTGTCTCCTGATCATACTCGGAAATCTTCACGAGATATTCCTTGTTGACAAATTCTTCAGGGCAGTAAGCAAGACTTTTTTTTATCACTCCGAGTCCTGAACATAGGATCTTCTCATCCAGATTGAGCTCATCCATTGCCTTGTGTCCCGAAGCTATCTTGTCTTTTACTTCAGTGATCGATTCAGGATCTTCTATCCCGTTATTCTTCAGGATCAATAACAGGGATTCTTCTGACAGTTCCAAAAGCTTCGCGCACCCATGCAAGACGGTTTCGGGAACCCCCTCCGGCATGGTGCTGGAAAAATAACGTATAAGCTTATATAGTTTATTATCCTCTGCTGACATCTTATGACCACATTGCTTTCATGAATTTGGGGAGTGCATCTTTGACTATTCCGACAACCCTCATAACAATATTAAAGATCTCCTCCGCACAAGAATCCAGCTGTATTTCGGCATCAGCTTTGCAAATGATCTCCCCGTCGTCTTCATCTACATAAAAGCAGGCCCATCTGTAAGAACTATTACAGTCATTACATACTTTGTACATACTAACGATCTTATCTGCAGGGATTCTCGCAAATTCTCTTGCAACTATCTGTACCACGGAATCATCCTCAGAGAAAATGATCAATACGGTGACAGTAGCAGTATCAATATTAAATCCTACCCTTAGG